>JAZDGE010000387.1:0-4757 GCA_043807175.1 Acidobacteriota bacterium | reverse complement strand
CTGGCCGGTGAAGGAGCCGCGCACCGCGGCCACGTCCTCGGGAGTGCCGGCCGCGATCAGCCGTCCGCCCGCCGCACCTCCCTCGGGGCCGAGATCGATGACGTGGTCGGCGCACTTGATGACCTCGAGGTTGTGCTCGATGACGACCACCGTGTTGCCCCGGTCGGCGAGGGTGTGGAGGACGGCGAGGAGCTTCTTGACATCGTCGAAGTGCAGCCCGGTGGTGGGCTCGTCGAGGATGTAGAGGGTGGCGCCGGTGGCCCGCCGGGCGAGTTCGCGGGAGAGCTTGATGCGCTGCGCCTCGCCGCCGGAGAGCGTGGTCGCCGGCTGGCCGAGCCGGATGTAGCCGAGGCCGACCGAGATCAACGTGTCCAGGATGCGGGCGATCTTGGGGTGAGCGGCGAAGAGGTCACGGGCCTGCTCGGCGGTGAGGTCGAGGACCTCGGCGATGTTGAGGCCCTTGTAGCGAACCTCCATCGTCTCGCGGCCATAGCGCTTGCCCTTGCACACCTCACAGGTGACGTAGACATCGGGGAGGAAGTGCATCTCGATCTTCATCTGGCCGTCGCCGGCGCAGGCCTCGCAGCGCCCGCCGCGCACGTTGAAGGAGAAGCGCCCCGGCTGGTAGCCGCGCGCCCGCGCCTCGACCGTCATGGCGAAGAGCTCGCGGATCGGATCGAACACCTTGGTGTAGGTCGCCGGGTTGGAGCGTGGGGTGCGGCCGATCGGCGACTGGTCGATGTCGACAACCTTGTCGAGCAGCTCGACGCCCTCGAGCCGGTCGTGGGCGCCCGGACGGTCGAGCGTGTGGTACAGCGAGCGGGCCGCCGCCTTGTAGAGGATCTCGTTGACGAGCGTCGATTTGCCTGATCCGGAGACGCCCGTGACGCAAATGAACGTGCCGGTCGGAAAGGAAACATCGATGCCCTTGAGGTTGTGCTCGCGCGCGTTGCGAATGCGCAACTGTCTTCCCGAGCCCCTCCTTCGCTTCCCTGGCACCGGAATCGAGAGCTCGCCGGCGAGGTAGCGGCCGGTGAGCGAGCGCGGGAAGCTCGGGATCGTCGCGGGAGGTCCCTCGGCCACCACCTCGCCGCCGTGGATGCCGGCGCCGGGGCCGAGGTCGACAATCCAGTCGGCCTCGCGCATCGTCTCCTCGTCATGCTCGACCACCAGCACGCTGTTGCCGAGGTCGCGCATCTCCTGCAAGGTCGCGAGCAGGCGGCGGTTGTCGCGCTGGTGGAGGCCGATCGAGGGCTCGTCGAGGACGTAGATGACGCCCATCAGCTTGGCGCCGATCTGGGTGGCGAGGCGGATGCGCTGCGACTCACCCCCCGAGAGCGTTCCCGAAGTGCGGTCGAGGGTGAGGTACTCGAGGCCCACCGAGGCGAGGAAGCCGAGGCGGTCCTGGACCTCCTTCAAGATCTTGGCGGCGATCGTCTGGTCACGGGCGCCGCGCGCCAGGCGGCCGAACCAGGCGAGCGCCTCGGCGACCGACATCTCGACGAGCTGGTGGACGTTCATGCCGCCGACCCGCACGGCCAGCGCCTCGCGCCGCAGCCGCTTGCCGGCGCAGGAGGGGCAGGGGCGCATCGACATGAAGCGCTCGATCTCCGCGCGCGTGTCGGCCGAGCTCGACTCCTTGTAGCGCCGCTCGAGGTTGGGGACGAGGCCCTCGAAGCGGCCACGATACTCCCAGGTGGAGCGCTCGCCGACGAAGGAGAACTGCATCTCCTGCTCGCCGCTGCCATACAGCACCACCTGGCGGGCGGCCTCGGGCAGCGAGCGCCAGGGCTTGTGGAGCGAGAACCCCATCGCCTCCGCCACGGTCGTGAGCTGGCGCCAGCGGAACGAGCGCCGCCCCTCCTGGATGCCGGCCACCGCGCCCGCGGCGAGGGAGCGCTCGGGGTCGGCGATGAGCTTGTCAGGGTCGATCTCCTGGACGACGCCGAGGCCGGTGCAGGCGGCGCAGGCGCCCTGCGGCGAGTTGAACGAAAAAAGCCGCGGGGTGAGCTCGGAGAGGGCAAAGCCGCAGTTGGGGCAGGCGTGGCGGCTGGAAAGAACAAATTCCTCGCCCCCGGTGGCTGCGATCCGCACCACTCCCTCGCCCACCTTGAGCGCGGTCTCGAGCGAGTCCGAGAGCCGGTTGCCGAGGTCGGGGCGCGCCTCGAGGCGGTCGATCACGACCTCGATCGTGTGCTTGCGCTTCTTGTCGAGCTCGGGCGGGCTGGCGGCGTCGATCAGCTCACCGTCGACGCGGGCGCGCACGAAGCCTTCCCGGACCATCTGGTCGAAAAGCTTGCGGTGCTCGCCCTTGCGGCTCTCGGCGAGGGGCGCGAGCAGCATGAACCTCGTGCCGGCGGGCAGCGCCAGGATGCGGTCCACCATCTGCTGGCTGGTCTGGCCCTGAATAGGAAGGTTGCAGTCGGGACAGGAGGGCACTCCGATAGAGGCGAAGAGCACCCGCAGGTAGTCGTAGATCTCGGTGACCGTGGCGACGGTGGAGCGCGGGTTCTTGGCGGTCGTCTTCTGCTCGATCGAGACTGCCGGCGAGAGCCCCTCGATGGTGTCGACGTCGGGCTTGTCCATCTGCTCGAGGAACTGGCGCGCGTAAGCCGAGAGCGACTCCACGTAGCGCCGCTGTCCCTCGGCGAAGAGGGTGTCGAAGGCGAGCGAGGACTTGCCCGAGCCCGAGACCCCGGTCACCACCACCAGGCGATTGCGTGGGATGTCCAGGCTCACGTTCTTAAGGTTGTGCTCGCGAGCGCCGCGAATTGAGATGACCTCGCGCATGGCCCTCCCCGGCGCCCCAACGCGCCGGAACCTGGAATTATGCCGCCGGACGGCGAAAAGGGATAGCCCCTTAAGCCAGGGCTCCGGGCCCCGGGCTCTGGGCCCCGGGCTCCGGGCCCCGGGCTCTGGCCACCTCCCGGCCGGGAGGCAGGAAGCGGAAAGACGTGGTCCGTGGCCCGTTCCCCCGCCCACCCGAGAAGCATGGGACCGGGCTCCGGGGTTCGGCCACCGCCCACCCCGGAAGGCAGGGCTTCGGGGCTCGGGGCTCAAGCCTTCGTGCGAGGGCCTGTGACGCGACGGTTCGCGGAGCCAGGTAAGACACTCTTGGGCTCCTGGGAGTGGCTCACCGCGGTGCCAAGTTGGTTCCGGCCTGCAGCGTGTGGGGCGGTCGCTCCAAGAGTGTCATACCTGGCACCGACCGGCCTGCGCCGTGTCAGCCTCAAGCCTCAGGTCGCAGGCCTCAACCGCCGGGCGGGCGGGGAAGCGGCGCGGGGCGGGCGAAGACCTCGGTGATGAAGTAGATGCGTCGGCCACTGCTGTCGGCGCCAAAGGCCACGCCGACGCCGAGGTGGCTGGCGTCAGGCGTGAGCAGGTTGCGGCGGTGACCGGGGGAGCGCAGGAACGCCGCATGAGCCTCGGCGAGGCCGCGGCTCTTCGAGACATTCTCGGCCGCGTACTGGAACGAGTAGCCGGCGCTGCGCAGGCGTTCCTTGAGGTCGCCGGCGGTCGGCGAGATGTGGCCCACGAAGGCCGTGTCACGCATGTCAAGGGAGTGGCAGCGGGCTATCGCGACCAGGTCAGGATCGAGGGGGAGCGGCGGCAGGCCATGCCACAGCCGTTCCTGGTTGACGCGCTCGGCGAGTGCGCGCTCGGCGTCGGCGGGGTCGCGGACCCAGTCCTCCGCCAGCCTACGCGCGCCGCGCCACGCGCGCGGCGGCTCGGCGGCGACATAGACCGGGAAAAGCGCCACCACGTCCGGGCCGCGGGCGCCGCTGGCGATGATCTCGACCTGAACCTCGCCCCTCGTTTCCCCGAGCTCGGCGCTGGTCCGCCAGCCGCCGGCTTCCCGCCGCAGGCTGAGCTGGAGGATCTCGCCATCCGGCTCTTGAATCACGACCCTGGGATCCGCGAGGTTCTTCTCCAGCTCGAAAGCAAGCTCGAGTGGCCGTCCCGCCTCGAGCACGCGAGGCAGGGGCGCCAGCGCCAGACGCCGGGTGGTGAGCAGGATTCCCCAGCGGGTGCGGAAACGGCCGCCGGTGTCGGGCGCGCGGCCAATGCCGACATGAGTGTGGCGTCCGCCGGCGGTGCGGAGCACGCTCTCGAGGTACTCCCAGAGGTCAGCCGCCGACTCCTCGGTGGTGTAGAGAAGCGCGATGAGGCCCGTCGGCTCAGGAGCGCCAGCCCAGTGCAGGGTGAAGTCGAGGAGCTCCTCCGGCAAGCTCTCGTGCTCACCGTGGCCGACGGCGGCGGCGTAGGCACGCGCCGCCTCGGCGAGATGTGAGGAGAACGCGAGCGCCGGCGCCCGCCGCGCCAGCTCCGCGGCGAGCTCGCGGTGTTGCGGGGCGATCGGCTCGTCCGTGCGATATGCGGCCGCCGGCTCGCCCGCGAGCTCGATCCGCAGCTCCTCTATGGCGCCTGTTTGGCTCGGCCAACCTCCTGCCGGCGAGCTGGGCGGTCCGGCCGGCAGGGCCACAAGGGCGCCGAGACTACCGGCCATTAGCGCCTGGATTCCCAGGCTCGCGACCAGGAACCACCGGGCAGCGCGTTCGTAGGGTGGGCCAGTCCTCGCCATCGCAGGCTCCAAGCGAGGCTTCGCCTCAAACTGACGAGGCAAAGCCTCAAGTCGACAGTTGACAGTTGACGGTTTCCGCCACCCCCCCCCCCGAAAAACCCCCCCCCCCGGCCCCCCCCCAGGGCCCCCATAGGGAAAATGAAGAAAAGCGGTGGTTATTGGCCACGGCCGGGGG
>JAZDGE010000386.1:0-4377 GCA_043807175.1 Acidobacteriota bacterium | reverse complement strand
CGGAGCGCCAACCGCCGCAAGGCCGGCAAGGAGCAGCAGGGCCGGCAGCTCCCAGGTATTGGTCATCCCCTCGATCGCCAGCACCGCACCCACGGCCAGCGCCCCCGCCCGTCCGCGCAGCAACCTGGCCCCATGCGCGATCATCAGCAGCACAGCCGCCAGGAAACCGGGAAAGCCCAGGAAGTGAGCGTGGAAATCGGCGAACAGCGCCGTCCATACCGGGTACTCGTTGATGGTGTTAGCGATCACTCGCGAGCTGGCCCAGAACTGGTTGAATTCCGGATTGATGAAAAAGTCGGGATGAAACACCACCGCGGCCGTTCCGACCAGTTGGCAAAGCGCTGCGGCAAGGGCCCCGCCGGCGAACCGGCCGGCGAGCAGCCAGCCCAGCCCAAGCGCGCAGCCCGCCGTCAAGGCGGGCACCGTGGCCACGGCGAGGTTGAACACTACCCCCAGCGAGCCGCCGCAGGCCCGACCCAGAAACGCATAAGGGAGGAAGCCGAAGAAGTAGTAGTTGAGGGGCGCGCCGGCAAACCAGGAATCGCCAGGCGGCAGGGAGGGCGCGCGCCAGATCGCGCCGAGCAGGGCCGCATCCATTGGCTTCTCGCCCCAGTACACCTCGGGGTTGGCGAAACGAAGAGCGAGAAAGAACGCGAACACCGCCCACACGATCAGCGCCGAGAGCCGGAACGAGCGCTCCCGCCACACCCGGCGAAACTCCTTCACGCCCCAGGGCAGCGCCAGCAGCAGCGTCCCGCCCGGCAGCCACGAGTTCCACCCCGGGAAGGCGCACCAGCCCAGCCAGAGCCAGGCCAGCGCAATCAGCGCCAGCCCCAGCCAACGGGCCGCGCCCCACCCGCAGTCCAGCAGGCCAGGCGCGAGTCGCCGCAACACCTGGCCACCCAACAAACCTGCCAGCTCGATCGCCACTATCCAGCCGATGACGGTCAAGAGCTGCCGCGCCCAGCCCGGAACAAGGTTTCCCGGCAGGCTCGCCACCTTGCCGGGCCGGCCGAGATATGGCGGCAACCCTCGCGCCTCCAGGTCGCGCGTCTCCCAGCTCGTCTCATCGGGCAAGAAAACCCGGCTCAGCAGGGAGCGCGCAAGCCCTGGGTCGAAATCGCTGGTCTTGGTGAAGATCCAGACCGGAGGGTGGTCATAGACCGAGAGTGTCTCCTCGCCGGCAAGATCCGAGATCGAGAAAGAGCCGAGGCCGATGCGCCGCTCGAAGTGCGTCGCGAGGCGGAAGCTGAGCGCCCCCGAGAAGAGCAGGTGGTAGTACTCCGAGGTCAGTGGGTAGGCGTCCGGGACCCGGCAGATGCTCCCCACCCCGCGCTGGCTGGCCAGCACCACCGCGTCTGCCGCCGTCAGCGCCGCCAGGATCTCCTCGCGCTTGTCCACGGTGTCCGGCGCAAAGACGTGCATTTGCCGAGGCTGCACGCTGTCGGCGCCGGCGCCGGGAAGGGGCAGCGAGTCGTCCCAGTACTCCGAGGTGACGATCGCGCCCGGGGGCAGGTTGGCGGCCATCCACCGGCTTGCCTCGAGGCGCGTGTACGGCCGCCAGGCGAGTGAGGCCCACAGCAGGCCCCAAATGAGCGTCGCGGCCACCGCCAGGTGGCGAAGCCAGGGCGCGCGGCGGGCCAGCCACAGCGCCGCGGCCAGCACACAGAAGGGAAGGAAAGGCTCCAGATGGCGCACCGAGCACACGAAGCGCGAGAGGTGCCAGGCCGCGGCCGGCAGGATCCAGGCCAGCAACGCGAGCCATCGCGAGTCACCGAGGGCGGCGCGCCGCAGTCCCCGGCCGAGGCCGAGCGCGACGGCCAGGCCCAGCGCCGGGCCGGTCCCCCAGATCAGCAGGTTGGCGAGCGGTCCCAGCACCGCCTGGGTGTCAGCCCATTGCAGGCTCGGCGGGTACTGGCCTCGCCCCGCCAGGAACCCTGCCAGTTGGCTCAGGGCGGCGAGCCGGCGCGGGTTGGGAAGCAGGCTCAGCGTGCCCGCGAACACCCCGGGATCGGCAAGCTTCAGCGCCAGCAGCGCCGCGGCGCCAAGCACGAGAAACCGCGTCGCTGCCCAGCCGATCACGCCCCACGCCGATCCGCTTGCGGCGGAGGGTCGTTCGAAAATCAGAGCCTTCCCGCCCTCGCCGAGCGCGACTTCCGGGCCCCGGGCGGCCCTGGCCCGGGGGCCAAGCGGCCGCCGCCACGCCGCCAGGGCGATCGCCGCGAGCGGCATCAGACCGGCCAGGATCAGGTTGGGCTTGCACGCCGCCGCCAGCGCCACCGCCGCGCCAGCCAGAGCGACGCGCCCGAGGAGTTGCCCGCGCCCCACCACCGCCCAGGCCGCCAGCAGCACGAATGCCGTGCCCCAGACATCACAGGTGGCGAAGCGCGACTGCCCGATGGCCAGCGCACAGCCGGCGTAGAGCCAGCCGGCCAGCGTCGCCGCCCGGGCGCCGCCCAGCCTGCGGGCGAGCCCGATGAGGAGCAGCAGAGCCGCCAGGTCCACGCTCGCCGCCAGCACGCGCCCGACCACCAGCAGCCCCTGGTAGCTCTTCGCGCCCACCGCCGCCGCCACCGTAGAGGTGACAAACGGAGGAAAGGCGCCGTAGACGTAAAAGTCGAAACCGCGGTTGTTGGGGTTTGCCGGCGTGCGGGCGGGATCCAGCGCCACGCCGAGGGAGCCTGGCAGCGCGAGCTGCTCGGCCACCATGACCAGGAAGCGCTCGTCGGGGTGCTGGTGGCGCCACCCATCCCAGCCCAGGCCCGAGAAGCGGAGCACCCCGGCGATCAGCACGATGCACGCGAGGCCGCCGGCCGCCCACCGCCGCCTCGCCAGCTCCGATCCCTGGTGACCGGAGTACGAAGCCGCGGCCCGGACGAGGCTTGCGTTCGCCTGGGTCACGACACCCCGTCCACGCAGACGATCTCACAGCCTGCCACGGCGTAGGCCACCCTGCCGGCCTGGCGGACGGCGGCAAGGCCGTCCTCGCCGTAGAGACGACGTTCCACCGCACCGAGCACGATGAGCTGCACCCGCAGCTCGGAGGCGATCTCGCGTACCCGCGCCGCGCTGCCGCAGCGGTAGAGCTCCTCGACCAGCGCGCGCCGGCGCGAAAGCTCCCCCAGATCGCCGCCCCAGCGCCACACCCGCTCGTGGTTCTCCCAGCCGAGCGCCGCCGGCACCCCCGAGGCCGAGGCCATGCGCGCGGCTTCGCTGTAGGCGTCGCCGACCCCCTCAACGAGCGCTTCCCCGGCCGGGCGCCGGTGGAGCCAGCGCGCCACCTCGGCCTCTTTGCGCATCCATTCGAGGCCGCTCCAGCCCGCCGCCGGCGGCGGGCCACAGCGCAGCGCAAGCGCGAGAAAGTGCGGCAGGCCCGCGGTCAGCAGCACCACCGCCGCGATGCCGGCGACGATTGGACGGCGCCGCCGCAGCCAACCCAGCAGCACCGGGCCGACCACCGCCAGCAGGGTGAACGCGATGTGGCTCGTTTTGAACACGGTGTTCATGCGGTAGAGCTCGGCGCCGTAGGGATCGCGTACGTAGACAAGCTCCATGGCGCCGATCAGGAAAAGCGGCGCCAGCGCAACCGCCCAGGCCGGCCGCGCGCGCCTGTGCCCGCCACCGGCGACCCCGGCAGCCAGCACCACCCCGGTGCCAAGAGCCAGAGCCAGCGCCACCCGGCCGCTCGCCGCGGCGAGGCCGGTCATCGAGGCCAGCCAGAGGGCGCGCAGGAGCTGCCGCCGCCGCGGATCGAAGCCGCCCAGCCGCCATGACAGCCCCCAGGCGAGCAGCAGGGGTGGGACCAGAACGCCGCCCATGAACAGACACAGCTCATCCCAGCGGCTGGGCGTGCTGACCAGCCCAAGCCTGGTGACCGGGGCGCGGTAGGCGAGCCAGAAGGGTAGGAAGAGCACGACCCCCAGGGCCCCGACCGCGGCCGCCCGCAGCCAGGGCTCGAGGCCCGCGCCAGTGGGCCAGCTCAACCGCTCCTCGCCGGCGATCGCTGCCAGGAGCACGGCCAGGCCCACCGGGAGGGCGCACCACGGGTTGGCGGCCGCGGCCGCCCCGTAGAGCAGCCCGCAGAGAACGAGTACCGCCTGTGGCCTGCCGCCGGCAACCCGGAGCCGGCAGGCGAGCAGGATCACCACCAGCATGAGGGGGACCGACAACACATGGGGGTGCAGGTCACCGAGCTGAAAGGTAAAAAGCGGAAACTCGGTGATCGCCCCCGCGATCGCCCGCGACGAGCCCCAGAGATCGATCGCCGCGAGTGAGGTGCCGGCGGCAAGCTGGCGCCAGCCGTCCGGCGTCCCCGCGAACACCACCAACCACGCCGCCATCACCGCGCTGCGGCGGCTCCCACCCAGCGCCCGCGCC
>JAZDGE010000385.1:0-5457 GCA_043807175.1 Acidobacteriota bacterium | reverse complement strand
GCTGGCCGGCCCCGAGCGCCGGCGCGAGCTTCCGCTGGCCTCGTTCTTCCTCGGGGTCAAGAAGACCGTCCTGGCGCCCGACGAGATCCTGGCGGCGATCATCGTTCCCCCGCCCCCGCCCGGCCTTCGCAGTGGTTTCGACAAGATCCGGCGTGGCTGGGGACATGACCTCGCGCTGGTCAACGCCGCGGCCGCCTTCGATCCGGAGGCGGGGACGCTGCGCGCGGCGATCGGCAGTTGCGGCGTGACGCCAGTCCTGCTTCCGACGTTGACCGGAATCGAGCCCGGCGGCGCCGATGCCTTCGAGGTCGGCGAGCGGTTGGCGGCGCTCGCCGCTACCCACATCTGTCCGATCGACGATGTCCGCGCCACCGCCGAGTACCGCACCGACATGGCAGCGCTTTTGTGCCGCCGCCTCGCAACCCGCCTGCTCAATGGCGAAGGGAGACCGTGATGCCAGCGCACACCATCACGCTCTCGGTGAACGGTGAGAAGGTCACACTCGAGACGCGTTCCGACCGCACCCTGGCCCAGCTCCTCAAGGGCGACCTCCACCTTGCAAGCCTCAAGATCGGCTGCGGCATCGGCGAGTGCGGCGCCTGCACCGTGATCATGAACGGCCAGCCCGTGAACGCCTGTCTCGTGCTCGCGGTCGAGGCGGATGGGGCGGTGATCTCGACCGTCGAGGGGGCTGCGACCGGCGACGCGCTCTGCAACCTGCAGCAGGCGTTCCTCGATTTCGGCGCCGTCCAGTGTGGCTTCTGCACCCCCGGCATGCTCAACTCGGCGCGCGCCCTGCTCATAAACAAGACGCACCCCACGCGTGACGAGATCGTCGAGGCGATCGCCGGCAATCTCTGTCGCTGCACCGGCTACGAGCCCATCATCGCCGCCATCCAGGCGGTGGCGGCGGCGCGCGAGACAGGCGGCTACCAGGCCGCGCCGGCCGCCCGGCCCCCCTACGTTGGCGGCTCACTCGCGCGGATCGACGGCAACGCCAAGGTGCGCGGCACGGCGCTGTTCGTTCACGACATGGTGCTGCCCGGGATGCTGCACGCCCGCATCAAGACCTCGCCCCATGCCGCGGCGCGCATCGTCCGCATCGACACGGGCAAGGCCCGCAACATGGCTGGCGTGCACGCCGTGCTGACCGGCGCCGAGCTGCCCTACAAGCTCGGCTTGTACATGCAGGACAAGGACATCCTGGCGCGCGGCACCGTCCATCACCAGGGCGAGGCGGTGGCGGCGGTGGCGGCCGACACGCCCGAGTTGGCGCGGGCGGCCTGCTTCGCAATCGAGGTAGTGTACGAACCACTCGATCCCGTGCTCGACGTCCACGCCGCGCTCGCCGACGGCGCGCCCCAGGTTCACCCTCACCTTGCCAGCTACACCTGGATGAAGGGCGTCTTCTTCCCCGCGCCCGGGCGCAATATTGCCCACCACCAGAAGATCCGCAAGGGCGACGTGGAGGCTGGCTTCGCCCAGGCGGACCGGATCTTCGAGCACTCATTCGCGAATCCACCGGTGCAGCATGTGCCGCTGGAGACCCACACCGCGATCGCCCAGGCGAACGCCGACGGGACCGTCGAGATCATCACCTCGGCGCAGTCACCGTTCACCGTGCGCCATCTCTTTTGCCACACCTTTGGGCTCGCCGAGCAGAAGGTGCGGGTGCGCGTGCCCTACGTCGGCGGCGGTTTCGGCGGCAAGGCGGGTATTCACCTCGAGCCGCTGGTCTACTGCCTGTCGAAGGCGGCGCGCGGGCGTCCGGTCAAGATCGTGGCCACCCGTGAGGAGGAGTTCAACACGCTGCCCTCGCGCCAGGGCCTGGTGAGCACGATCAAGACCGGCGTCACCAACGACGGCCGGATCACCGCCCTCGACGTGAGGTATCTCTGGGACGCCGGTGCCTACGCCGACTATGGCGTCAACATCGGCCGCGCCGCCGCCTACTCGGGGGCCGGGCCCTATGTCGTCCCCAACTGCCGCATCGACTCGCTGGTGGTCTACACCAACAAGGTGTTCGGCACCGCGTACCGCGGCTTCGGCCACCTCGAGGTGCTCTGGGGCATCGAGCGCAACATGGATCTCGTCGCCCGCGCGCTCGGCCTCGATCCCTGCGAGTTTCGCCGCCAGAACCTGCTCCGCGTCGGTGAGACCACCATCACCGGGGAGCTCTTTACGGCCGGGCACGGCCGCCCCGAGGAGTGCCTGCGTCTCGCCGCCGAGGCGATTGGCTGGAATGCCAACGAGCGTGCCACCGAGTCGGTGGCGCCGCGCAGCGGGAAGGTGCGCGGCAAGGGCCTGGCGATGCTGCACAAGGCGCCGGCGATGCCGACCTTCACCTCCTGCTCGGCGACCATTTTGTTCAACGGCGACGGCTCGGTGAACCTGCTGGTCTCCGGGGTCGACTACGGCCAGGGAACCTACACGGCGCTGGCGCAGATTGCCGCCGACGAGCTCGCGATCCCGGCCGAGAAGGTCCACGTCCCCTGGGACTCCGACACCGATTTCACTCCCTATGACTGGCAGACGGTCGCCAGCCGCTTTACCGTGATGGGCGGCAACGCGGTGATCCAGGCGGCGCGCGACTGCCTGGCGCAGATCAAGACAGTGGCGGCGCAGGCGTTCGGCGTCGCGCCCGAGCGGATCGTCTGCCGCGACTCCCGGGCCTGGCCCGAGGGTGAGCCGGAGCGCGCCCTCGACTATCGCCAGCTCGTGCTCGGTTACAGCTTCCCCAACGGCAACTCGATCGGCGGGCCGGTGATCGGCCATGGCCGCTACATCGCGCAGGGACTGACCCACCTCGACCCGGAGACCGGCCAGGGGCTGCCGGCGCTCAACTGGACCTATGGCGCCCACGCCGTCGAGCTCGAGGTCGACACCGACACCGGCCATGTGCGCGTCCTCCAGGTCGCCTCGGCGTTTGACGTCGGCAAGGTGATCAACGAGCAGCAGTGCCGCACCCAGGTGATCGGCGGCGTGGTGCAGGGCCTCGGCTCGGCACTGCTCGAAAAGCTCGTTTTCGATCGCGGGCGGCTGCAAAACGGCTCGTTCACCGACTACAAGATCCCGACCGCCAAGGACCTTCCGCTGGAGATGCGGCAGTTCTTCGTCGAGACGCCCCACCCGCAAGGCCCTTACGGCGCGCGCGGAGTAGCCGAGCACCCCATGATCTCGGTGCCCGGCGCGGTTGGCAATGCGGTCGCCAACGCCACCGGCGTCGAGCTCTTCGAGCTCCCCCTCGATCCCGAGCGGATTTACCTCGCGCTCAAGCGGAAGGCAGAAGAAGGCAAAGGCGAAAGGCGAAAGGGAGGAAGCAGGCGACAGGCAACAGGCAACAGGCGAAAGGCGACATCCAAGAGGCAAGAAGCAGCAAGCAGTAGGCTAAAGGCCAAGAGCTAGGAGCTAAGGACTGATAACTGAGAGCTGAAAGCTGATAGCTGATAGCTGAAAGCTGAGAGCTACTAGCCAAAGGCCATGGGCCAATGGCCATAGGCTGTAGGCGAAAGGTGTGAAGTGGGTGCACTGGTACTAGTTCGCAAGGACTGCTACTACGACTCCGTGCTGCTGATGCGGCTCTCGCAGGCGCTGCGGCAGCTCCCCGGCGTCGAGGACGCGGCGGTAGTGATGGGCACGCCGGCGAACCTGGACCTGCTTGAGGCCAGCGGCCATGCCGCCGCCGAGCTCGTGGCCGCGCGCCCCAATGACCTCGTCATCGCCGTCCGTGGCGCCGCCAGCGCCGGACAGGTGGAGGCGGCCTTCGCCGCGCTCGTACACGCCGAGCGCCCGGCAGCGGCGGCGGAAATCCGCCCGCGCACGCTGGGCGCGGCGCTCGCAGCGCACCCGGAGGCCAACCTCGTCCTGATCTCGGTGCCCGGCGAGCACGCGGCGCGCGAGGCGCGGCGCGCGCTGGCGCTGGGCCGGCATGTGATGATCTTCTCCGACAACGTCGCCATCGCGGACGAAGTGGCGCTCAAGTGCGAGGCGGTGCGGCGCGGCCTTCTGCTGATGGGGCCCGACTGCGGCACCGCGATCATCAATGGCAAGCCGCTTGGCTTTGCAAATGCCGTCCGGCGCGGTCCGATCGGCGTGATTGGCGCGGCCGGCACCGGCATTCAGGAGGTGACGAGCTGCATCCACCGCCTGGGCGGCGGGATCTCGCAGGCGATTGGGGTAGGTGGGCGGGATCTCTCGGCGGCGGTGGGCGGGCTGATGACGCTGCTCGCGATCGAGGCATTGGCGGCCGATCCCGCCACCGCGGCCCTGGTCGTGATCTCGAAGCCGCCGGCGCCTACGGTGGCACGAGCGGTGGTGGCCGCGCTCGCCGCGGCCGGCAAGCCGGGCGTGGTCCACTTCGTCGGCGCCCCGCCGGGCGCCGCCGCGGGCGCCCCGGGCATCGCCTTCGCGGACTCGCTCGCGGAGGCTGCGAGGCTGGCCTGCCGCCTGGTCGGCCTCGGCGGTTCCGAGGAGAGCCCGAGCAAGCCAGATGAGGAGATCGTCGCCGAGCTGGCCCGCCGACTGTGGTCCGGGGTGAAGCTGCGGGGCCTGTTTTGCGGTGGCACGACCGGCGCCGAGGCGCTGGCGATCCTCGCCCGCGGCGGCCTGCGCGTGCGCTCCAACCTGCACCACGCCGAGGACCTCGCTGCCGGCGGCGAGGAGGCTACCGGCCACCTCCTCCTCGACCTCGGCGGTGACGACTTCACCCGTGGCCGGCCTCACCCGATGATCGAGCCGGCGCTGCGCAACGAGCGTCTGGCCGTCGAGATGGCCGACGCCGAGGTGGGCCTCCTGCTCTTCGACCTCGTGCTCGGCCATGGCGCCCACCGCGACCCGGCCGGCGTTCTGGCCGAGGGCATCGCGGCCGCTCGGGAAGCCGCCCGCAGTCGAGGAAGAGATCTCACCGTGATCGTCTCGATCACCGGCACCGAGGAGGACCCTCAAGTCCTCTCCGAGCAGCGCCGCACGCTCCTGGACGCGGGCGTGGTCGTCGCGGCGGACAACTGCGCGGCCGCCCTCCTCGCCGCCGCCTTGCTCCGGAGGATCCAATGACGCGCCCGGAGGCCGTCCTGGAGCTGTTCTCCCGCGAGCTGGTGGTCGCCAACCTTGGTCTGGCGTCGTTCGCCACCAGCCTTCGGCAGGCGGGAGCAACCGCGATCGAGGTCGACTGGCGGCCGTCGGCAGGCGGGAATCTTGCGGTCCTGGCGGCTCTCGATGCCTGTCTCGAGGCGGATGGCACGCCGCTGCCCGCAATTGCCACCGCCAACCAGGAGGCCGTCGGCCGGCTGCTGCGCGCCCGGCCGGGAATCGTGGGGCTCGGGCGCGCTGCCGAGGTAATCCCGGGAATGCACAAGAATCTCGTGCTGCACTCGGGACCGCCAGTGGAGTGGGCGCGGATGAGCGGCCCGACCCGCGGTGCGGTGATGGGTGGCCTGGTGTACGAGGGCCTGGCGGCCA
>JAZDGE010000384.1:0-3366 GCA_043807175.1 Acidobacteriota bacterium | reverse complement strand
TCGAGGGGCGCTGGGGGTATGGCCAGGTCAAGGTCATCGCCACCGCGGGGAGCTACGCCTACTTCGTGAGCGGGACGGTGCTCGAGGTGGCGGACATCACGACGCCCGCCGCGCCCACGGTAGTTGGCCGATTGCTGCTCGCCGGCGTGCCCACGGACATTGCAGTGAGTGGGAGCTACATCCTGGTCGGCACCGAGGCCGCCGGCCTGCGCGTGATCGACGTCTCCACTCCCGCCAGCCCGGTCGAGGCCGGCGCGTACAGTGGCGTGCAGATGGTCTGGGGAGTGGCGGCTGCGGGCGGCTATGCCTACATCGGCACCTCCAATGCCGATCTCCGGGTGCTCGACATCTCATCCCCGGCGAGCCCGACCTTCGTCGCCGACTGCCACGTCACCGGCCCGATCAATGACATCGCGATCGCCGGCAACTATGCCTATGTCGCGTCCGGCGCCGGCCGCCTCCATGTAGTCGACATTGCAGCACCGGCGACGCCGGTGCTGGCCGGGACCGTCAACCTGCCGGCCGCAGCCCGTGCAGTGGCGGTGGCAGGCGCCTATGCCTACGTGACCGCGGGCTGGAGCCTGCAGGTGGTTGATGTGGCGACGCCCAGCAGCCCGGCCCTCCTTGGCAGCGCCCTGGCCCTTCCCCGCCTGGCCTTTGGCGTGGCGCTCTACGGCAGCTACGCGCTCGTTGCGGACGATACTTCAGGCCTGCGCGTGATCGACATCTCGACGCCGGGCACTCCCAGCGCGGCGGGCTTTCTCGACACCGCCGGCGCCGCGCGAGGGGTGGCCATCTCCGGCTCCCACGCCTATGTCGCCGACCACGGGGACGGCGTTCGCGTCGTCAGCTTGGCGGCGCCGGCGAGCCTGGTCGAAGTTGGGCACCTCGACTCGCCAGATGAGTCCCGCGGGATCGCGATCGCCGGCAACTACGCATACGTGGCCAATCAGATGCAAGGGCTGCGCATCCTCGACATCAGCGATCCCGCAAGCCCCAGCGAGGCCGGCTTCCTCGCCACCGCCAATTTGGCGGCGGATGTCGCCGTCAGCGGCGCCTACGCCTACGTGGCAGATCAGGCGGCCCTGCACATCATCGACGTGAGCACCCCCTCGAGTCCGACCCAGGTGGGCGCCTACTCGGGCCTGCAGAATTTCTACGGCGTCGCCGTCTCGGGAGGCTATGCCTACCTCGCGGTCCGCGACCGCGGGCTCGACATCATTGACGTCTCGACCCCCGCCAGTCCGGCCTGGAAGGCCACCCTCGACACCCCTGGTGACGCCTACGGCGTCGCTGTCTTCGGCGGTTTCGCCTTCGTCGCCGACGGCAACGAGGGTCTTTTCGTCGCCAATTGCGCCAACCCGCAGAGCCCGACCGAGGCGGGGCGGCTCGACACGCCCGGATTCGCCCTCGGCGTGGCGGTCTCGGGCGGGGTCGCCTACGTGGCCGACCAGCTTGGTGGCCTGCAGATCATCGATGTCAGCGATCCCACAAACCCGACCGCTGTCACCTCGCTCGCCACCTCGTCCGCCGATGGGGTGGCTGTCTTTGGGAACCGCGTCTTCGTTGCCGACCACGCCTCGGGCCTGCGCGTGATCAGCATCGCCGACCCGTCATCGCCAGAGGAGGTCGGCCGCTACGACACTGCCGGCACTGCATACGGCGTTGCGGTCAGCGACGGCCTGGTCGGCGTGGCCGACAGGCTCGCCGGCGCCGCGTTCTTCACTCACGCGGACTGCCCCGACACGGCCTGCGAGCTCACCTGCACCGCGAGCCCGTCGGTGACCAGCGGGCCGGCGCCCCTCGCGGTCGACTTCACGGCCGAGGTCACCGCCACCGACTGCACCGTCGCCATCACCCACTCCTGGGATTACGGCGACGGCTCGGCGCTATCCACCGAGCAGAACCCATCGCACACGTACACGTCGACCGGCGCGAAGTCCTGGACCTACACCGCGACCAGCGGCCCCGCCTCGTGCACACAGTCCGGCAGCATCACTGTCACGGCGCCGGAGATCACCGTGCTCGATGGCCTGACTCCACTCACCGACGGCCAGGCAGCGGTGGTGAGCTTCGGCACCGTGGTGCAGGGCAGCGCTGGTGCGCCCCGCACCTTCACCGTCCAGAACAACGGCGCCGCGACCCTCACCCTCGGCACGCTCACGGTGCCCGCCGGCTTTGTCGTCGTCGAGGGGCTTGTCGCCAGCCTCGCCGCGGGCAATTCCGACACCTTCACGGTCGCACTTGACACCGCCGCCGCCGCCATCAGATCCGGGGGCATCTCGATCACTAACAACGACGGCAACGAAAACCCGTTCAACTTCCCCGTCGCCGGGACGGTCGCCGCGGCGCCGCCGCGCCGGCTCGACTTCGGCACCACGACCTCGGTGGTGGCCAGCGGCTATACCCGCGCCACCACCACCAGCGCCTACACCGCGGCCCTCGGCTGGGGCTGGTTCTCGGGCACGGTCACGGCGCGCGACCGCGGCGCTGGTTTCAGCGATCTCAATCGCGATTTCGTTTACACCACCAACGCGACTTTCCTTGTCGACCTTCCCAACGGCGCCTGGGATGTCACCGTGACGATGGGCGACGGCACCAACCCCCACGACCAGATGGGGGTCTATCTCGAGGGCACGTTGGCGGCGACGATCACGTCAACAACCGGCCAGTTCCAGACCCGCACCCTGCGCACGACCTTGGCCGACAACCAGTTGACGGTGCAACTGCAGGACCTCGGGGGCAGTGACGCCAACACGGTCATCAACGCGCTGCTAATCACTCCGGCGCCTCCCTTCCGGTTCGACTTTGGAACCGCCACGTCACCGGTGGCGAGCGGCTACACCCGGGTCAGCGAGGCGACCAACTACTCGGCGCTGCTCGCCTACGGCTGGCGAAACGGCCAGGTCCAGAGCCGCGATCGGGCCACCGGAAGCGACCTGACGCGGGACCTCAACTTCACCACCAGCGCCGGCTTTGGCGCCGATCTCGCGCCGGGCGTCTACGATGTGACCGTCACAATGGGCGACGCGACCAACCGGCACGACCAGATGGGGGTGTGGTTCGAGGGAGGCACCGCCACCCTCGTCACCGCCAATGCCGGCCAGTTCCAGACCGTCTCGGCTCGCGTGACACTGACCGATGGCGAGCTCACCATGGGGCTTTCCGACTATGGTGGCAGTGACGCCTATGTCGTCATCAACGCGCTTACGGTGGCGCCGGCCTCGTACAAGTTCGACTTCGGAACCGCGACCTCACCGGTGGCCACCGGCTATTCCCAGGTCACCCACGCCACCACCTACAACGCGATCCGCAGCTACGGCTGGCTTTCCGGTACGATTCAAAGCCGGGACCGCGCCACCGGGA
>JAZDGE010000383.1:0-3301 GCA_043807175.1 Acidobacteriota bacterium | reverse complement strand
TCCAAGACCAAGTCCAGGCAAGGCAGCGAGCTGAAGTCAACGCCTATGGACCGGGCGGGCGGGTTTGCTGCGTGGGGGGCGGAGGAAACTCTCAACTCTCGACTTCCCCCATCGGGTGGTGGACGGGAGGGCGGGTTTACTGGGTGGGGTGTGGGGGAAACTGTCGACTGTCGACTGTTGACTTCCCCACTACGCCTCTTCCTCGGCCGCCTCTTCGAGCTCGCGGATACGCTGGCGCACGATCATCTCCGCCATGTCGGGAATCACTTCCCAGGCGATGCGGTCAAGCAGCGGCTCGGCGAGCTCGAGCACGCGGCGGGCGATCCTGTCCACGTCATCCTGCGTCAACTGATATGGCGCCTGCCCACCGGCCAGGGCGGCGGGAAGCTCGACGGCTGCCTGCACGAAGGCGGCCGGAGGCTCGGGCGCCGGGGGCGCCGCCTCCTCGACGGCCGTCACCTCCTCGAAGGGAGCGAGGTCGACCTCGGCCACCGGGACCGCGGTAGGTGGGGCGAACTCGAAGTCAACTCCAGGCCTCGAAACCGGCGGCTGCGCCGCCTCTGCGGCCCGCCGTTCGACCTCTTCGAGCAAGGCCATCGCCGCGGCTGACTCGGCCGCCAGATCCTCGGGCGCCATTTCCTCGGCGAGGGCGGGAGCGGGATGCCGTGCGATCACGTCCAGGCCCTCATCGGCCGGAACGCCCAGCCAGGGTGGCTCCTCGGCTCTCGCCGGCGCGGCCTCGGCCCCCTCGGGTGGCTCGGCCCAGGGCGGCGCCAGCTCCTCCGATGGCCCGGGCGCGAACAGCTCGGCAGGCGCGTCCAGCGTGATTCTGGCCGCCAGCTCCGGCGGGGCGGCGGCGGGAGGCGGCGTCGCCAGGCTGGCGAAGCTGCCGGTGAGCTCGATGCCCTCGACCGGGACAACCTCGGGAAGTGGCGGCGGCGCCACCATCTGGTCAAAGCCCGTGGTGGTGAAATCGATCGACTGCACGCCGTCGGCAATGCCCAGGTCTCCCATCGTGTCAAGCACACCGCTGGTGTCGGGCGGGGCAAAGGCGCGACTGCGCTCGAGTAGGTCCTCCACCGTCGTGATCAGCTCGCGCGCCTCGAAGGGCTTGGTCACGATGGCATCGCAGCCTGCCGCCAGCGCCCGGTCGCGGTCGAACGGCTCGAAGGTGCCAGTCAGCAGGACCACCGGAATGTGCAGGGTCGCTGGGTCGCTCTTGAGCTTCTGGCAGATCTCGTAGCCGTTGATGTCGGGCATCACGACATCGCAGAGAACGAGGTCCGGCTTGATCTCCTCGAACCGTCGCAACAGGTCCCGGCCGTTGCCTACCGCCACCACGCGGTGCTCCGTCTCGGCGAAAGTGAGCTCCACCACCTTCTGGATGGTGATGCTGTCGTCGGCCAGCAGCAACTTTGCGCCCATAGTCACCTCCACCGCTCACTCCCGCCCTTGGTACCATGAACTGCCCGCAGTGTCAACGAAATGGCCGTTCTCATCGACGTTCGAGAACACGAGTGTGCCGTCCTCACCGACGGTCACAACCGTACCGGTCTCGCACCACCCGCCCAAGACATGCGCTTCCTTTTCGCCCCACTTGAGTTGCCAGGGCCGGTGGAAGTGTCCCCAGAGCACGACATCGACGCCAGCGGCAAAGTGCCGGCGGGCGGCGGCGCCAAGATCTTCCTCCGGCACCTCTCGCCGATAGGAAAAGTTGGTTTGCGCGAGCCTGGCCTCGGTGCGGTGAACGATCGAGCGCGCCAGCGCCGCCGGCAACGACCGCGCCCACAGGCGCGACGCCGCACTCTTCGAGAGACTCCGCCACCAGCGGTACGCGCGGTCGTGACGGTTGACCAGGTCGCCGTGCTCGAGCAGGAAACGCCTCCCCCCCGCCGTGAACGAGTGCGCCATCCCCCAACCGTCGCGATAGGCCGCGAGCTCGGCGGCGTCGAGAAAGAAGTCGCGGTTGCCCTCGACCATGACGACCCGGGCGCCCGCTGTGCGCAGCCTCGCCAGTTGTGCCAGCCCGGCCTCAACCGACTGGTCCCAGAACCGCGAGAACCCGACGAGAGTGCGAAAGAGATCGCCGAGAAACACGACCTCACCAACGCCTCGCGCCTGCACCTCGGCGACGGTCACGGCAAAGCGCTCCAGGTCACCGGGCGCCTGACCGAGATGGAGATCTGCGAGCACGGCGCGAACCATGGAGCATGCTACCATCAGGCCGTTTTGAGGTGAAAGGTGATCGCGGAGGAAACCGAAAAGAAGCCCAGCTCAACGCGCGCCGCCCCGCGCCGGCACCCCGGGCGTGGCCGCCGCCGGGTTCTGCTCACGGGCGCGACTGGCTTCGTCGGCGCCGAGGTCCAGCGCCAGCTCCTCGCCCGCGGCTGGGAAGTGGTCGCGCTCGCGCGCCACCCGCGCAGCGACACGATCGCGCCGGGTGTGATTCAGGTGGCCGCCGACATCACCGGCGACGGCTGGTACCGCTGGTGCGAGGGCTGCTCGGCCGCCATCCACCTGGTCGGGATCATTCGCGAAGCGCCACGGCAGGGCATTACCTTCGATCGCCTCCACCGCCAGGCGACCGAGCGGGTGATCGAGGCCTGCCGCCTGGCTGGAATCCCCCGCCTCGTTCACATGTCCGCCCTTGGCGCCCGGGCGCAGGGTCTGGCGCCCTACCAGCGCAGCAAGGCCGCCGGCGAGCAGGCGGTCCGCGCCTCCGGCCTCGCCTGGACGATCTTTCGTCCCTCGGTGATCTTCGGCCCGGGCGACGGATTCTCGACCACCCTCGCGCGCAGCCTGCGCCGGGCGCCGTTCTTTCCCATCTTTGGCGACGGCATGTATCGACTCCAGCCGATCGCGGTAGAAGAGGTGGCCGAGGCCTTCGTGGCCGCGCTCGAGCTCTCGCAGACCGAGAAGGAAATCTTCGATCTCGGTGGGCCCGAGGCGCTTTCCTTCACCGAGGTGCTCCGCCGCACCTGTGCCGGCCTCGCCATCCGCCGGACCTTCTTTCGGCTGCCCCTTGGACTCGCGCGGGCGGTCATCCGGGTCCTCCAGCACCTACCCGGCGCGCCGATAACGCTCGACCAACTGGCCATGCTCGTCGAGGGGTCGACCTGCGACACCGCGGCTGCCTCGCTGGTCCTTGGCCTCCCCCGCCGCCGCTACGAAGGCCCGACCTGGCTGGCGGGGAGGTAGCTGGTTGCTGGTTGCCGGTTGTCGGTGGTTAGGGACCGTTACGAAATAACTCTGTCAACCGTGTTCGATGATGGTGCGGAGGGGAGAATGGTGTAGTTCCACT
>JAZDGE010000382.1:0-3809 GCA_043807175.1 Acidobacteriota bacterium | reverse complement strand
CGTCACCAGGTCGCCGGTCACGTTCAGGACCGTTCGGCACATGTCCAGCAGGCGATCGACGCCCAAGATGATGGCGATTCCTTCCATCGGCACGCCGACCATGCCGAGCACCATCATCAGCAGTGGGATCGAACCGCCCGGGATGCCGGCCAGGCCGATCGCCGGAATCAGCGACATCAACACGACGAGAAGCTGGGCGCCGAGTGAGAGGTGGACGCCGAACACCTGAGCGAGGAAAAGGACGGTGGCGCCCTCGAACAGCGCGGTGCCATTCATGTTCATGGTCGCGCCGAGGGGCAGCACGAAGCCGCCAATCTCGCGCGGAATGCCGAGCTTCTCCTCTGCGACTCGCATCGTCGTCGGCAGGGTGGCATTGCTCGACGAGGTGAAGAACGCCGTCAGCATCACGATGCGAATCTTGCGGAAGAACTCGCCCACCGGAACACGAGACACCGTCGCAAGAACGACCGGATAGCCGATGAGCTGAAACACCACCAGGCTGCCGATGACGTCCAGCACGTAGTGCGCGAGGTTGAGCAGGAGGTGGAATCCGAACCGCGCGGTGACGGAGAAGATCAGGCAAAAGACCCCAACGGCGCGACCTTCATCACCAGCTCGATGATCGCCACGGTCACATGCCCCAGGCTTTCGAGAAATGCCGTGAGCGGCCCCGCTTTCTCCGCCGGCAGCATTGTCAAGGCGACGCCGGTCATCAAAGAGAAAAAGACGATCGCCAGCATGTCGCCGCTGGCCGCCGCCTGCACCGGGTTGCGGGGCACGATCTTGACCAGCAGGTCAATGCCGAAAGCGTTCCCGGACAGCCCCATCGCCCCTTCGGTTTGACCCTTGTAGGTCTCCATGAGCTGGGCCTTGGTGGTCGGATCGAGATTTCGCCCAGGCGCGAACGTGTTCATCACCGTGAGGCCGAGTGCCGTCGAGAGCGTGGTCAGCGCGAGGAACGAGAGCAGCGTGACGAGACCGATGCGGCCAAGCCGTTTGAGGCTGCCGAGCCCGGCCACCCCGAGCGAGAGGGTCGAGAAGATCAGCGGGATCACCACCATGATCAGGGCCGACCGCCACATCTTGCCGATCGGCTCGGTCACCAGGGCGACGAAACCCTTGGTCTTGGGTCCCGCGCCGGTAAGGAGGTTGACCGTCACCCCCGCCGCGGCACCGCACACCAGCCCGAGCAGGATTTTGGTCGTTTGCCGCATCGCGCGGGCACAGTAGCCGCGCTGCAAGCACCCTGTCAACGCTCCTGGAAGGCCCTGAGGCGCGAGGGTTGAGGCTTTGGGCTTGGGACTGGGCTCGGGGCTCGGGGCTCGGGAAAGAAACTCATTTGCAGCCCAGCCATTCCCGGTGTCCCGGTCTTTGCTGCTTTCGTCTGTCGCCTTCAGCTCTCAGCGTTCAGTTCTCGGCCGTCAGCTTTCAGTCTTTGCTGCTTTCCCCCTTTCGCCTGTCGCCTGTTGCCTGTTGCCTTTATCTCTTGCCCCGAGCCCCGATTCCTGCGTCACCTGTTTTCGATGCGCTGGCGCAGGCGCGACCAGCTCGTGATCCGGCCGGCGAGGGCGGAGGCGGCTACGGTGCTGGGCGAGGCGAGGAAGACCTTGCCAGGGCCTGAGCGGCCTGGGAAGTTGCGGTTGGTGGCGGAGATTGTCACCTGGTCGGAGTGCAGGGAGACGCCTGGCCCGGCGTTGATACACGCCCCGCAGGAGGGCGGCACCAGCTCGGCGCCGGCGCGCCGGAACAGCTCCAGGTAGCCGGACGCCTCACAGTGGCGCAGCACGTCGGTGCTGCCGCACTGAATGAAGAATCGTACCTGCGCTGGCTTGGTGACCCAGTGGGCCGCCGCCCACTCGAGGACGGCAGCGATCAGGTCCATGTCGCTGCGCTTGCCACCGGTACACGAGCCACAGTAGGCGAGGTCGATCGGCAGGCCCTCGAGCTCGCGCGCCGGCCGCGCGTTTCCGGGGTCGCCAGGAAGCGCCACCAGCGGCTCGAGCTCGGCCAGATCGAGGTGAATCACCGCCGCGTACTGGCATGATGCATCGGAGGTCAGCCCCTCGAGGTGCCGCTCGGCGTCCGGCCGGGCGAGGCCGCGCCGCTCGACGAGAAAGTCGGCAACCTTCTCGTCCGGCTCGACGATGCCGGTGAAGCCGCCGGCCTCGGCTGCCATGTTGGTGAGCGTGGCGCGCTCCTCGACGCTCATGCGGCGCACCGCCTCGCCGCCGAGCTCGATCACCAGCCCGATCGCCTTGCCGGAGCGCACGAAGGGGTTGGCGAGCAGGAGCAGGGCAATGTCCTTCGCCGTCACCGGCGTGCTGGGTTCGCCCACCACCTCGACGCGCAGCGTGCCCGGGATCCGGACGCGCGCGTCGCGCGTGAACCACGAGTTGAACATCTCGGTGGTGCCGCAGCCAAACGCCACACAGCCGAGGGCGCCCGCCTGGCAGGTGTGCGAGTCGGTGCCCAGGACCACCTGGCCCGGGAGTGCATAGCGATCGAGGATCAGGGTGTGGCAGATCCCCTCGCTGCCGCCGCCCGCAACCTCACCGTGCAGGCGGATTCCCATCCGCGCGGCAAACTCCTGCTGGCGCGCCGCCAACCCCTGCGCCAGGGCGAGCTGGCCGGCGGCGACGTCGCCGGCTGGCATGACCTGCGAGAGCAGGGTCAGGTGATCGCGGAAGAAAAGCACTGAGGCGGGATCGGTCAGCGGCACCCCGGCCCCCACCTGGTTGTCCCAGAACATCGAGGCCATCGGGGTGACGTACTCGTGGGAGAAGCGCAGGTCGACGGTGACAAAAGCGGCGTCGCCGGGAACGACGGCGGGCGCCGCCGGGCTGCGTTGGGAGCGAAGGTGGGAGGCGAGGATCTTCTCGGCAATCGTCATCGGTCGCTGCGCGGTGGCGATCGCTGGCGGCGCCACCGTCCCCTGGAGGCGGGCGACGTTGTAGCTGAAGAGCCCCCCAAAGCGGACGATCTCGGCGCTGATCGGGTCGCGGCCGCCGGTGAAGGCGGCAAGCGGCAGCGGGCGGCGTGCCCGCAGGCGCTCCAGCAGGGAGAAATCGGTCGCGGTCAGGAGGCCGAGGTTGATGCAGTTGTCCTCGTAGATGCGCTCGAAGCTCTCGGCGATCGCGAGCGAGATGCCCGCCGCCAGCTCGGCATAGGGTGCGGCCTCGCGCGAGGAGCCCTTGCCGCGCCGCCGCCCCGCAACCGAGGCGACGAAGCCGCCGGCCTTGACTTCGCCTGGGCCCACCGGCAGCTCACTGCCGCAGGTCAGCCCGAGGTAGGGAAACTGCGCCAGGGTGTCGTCGAAGTGGAAGCAGATGCGCGCCGGCGTGATCTCGTCGGTGGAGATGTCGTGCCGAAGCGCAGGGGCGCCGTCCCATGCCAGGTCGTTGCCGGCAAGCTGAGCGCGCAGCGCCGCGGCGTCATCGACGAGGTACAGGATCCGGCCTGCCAGTGCGATCTCGTCCGGCCTGCGCTCGACCCGCCGCCTGCGCCACCACACGCCCACTGCCGGCAAGTGTAGCGACGGAGATCGGGAGAAGGAAGGCAAGAGAAGCAGGCGACAGGCAACAGGCGAAAGGCGACAGAAGCAGGCAAAAGGCAACAGGCGAAAGGCAAAAGGCAACAGGGAACAGAGAGGAAGGACTGGAAACTGAGAGCTGAAGGCCATGGGAGAAGACAACACAAGCTGGGAAACCGGGAATAGTCGGGCTACAAGTGAGTTTCCCTCCCAGTCCCCAGTCCCCAGTCCCCGAGCCCCGATTCTCTGCCGTACCATTCCCCCGTGCGGACCGCCGACT
>JAZDGE010000381.1:0-4495 GCA_043807175.1 Acidobacteriota bacterium | reverse complement strand
CAGCTTCTTCTCGATGAGATTGCCGCTGCCGAAAGGCTTGCCGCCGGTCGAAAAGTAAAGCCCGTAGGCGCTGGCGAGCACGATCGTGGCGACGATCCACCAGGTGGGACCGGCGTACCACCCGGTCAGCCGGGTGGCGTCGGGCATTTGCAGGGCCAGGAACTCGAAGAACAGGGCAGTGACTGTGGCCAGCAGGCCGAAGCGCCCGAGCAAGAGCAGCCACGATGCGCTGCTGATCAGGGCCAAGAAGGCCACACCCGCACTGGTGCTGCCGATGGCCCCGACCAACCAACCGTAGATAACCGTTGTCATGATCGCGAAGAACGCGGCCGGGACGATCCATCGTCCCCGGCTCAGCACGCGCAGCAGCAGGAGGAGCAGGAGGAACAAGAGACCAAATCGCACCGCACCGGCCACGGCGGAGGAGACCGCTCCAAGGCAGTGGAGTGCGCCGGCCAGAGGCGCAAGCGCCTTGCCAATCGGGAGGAACTCGGTGGGGGCGGCGAGGCGGAAGGTGACGATTCCGGTGGCGGCGACCGCGAGGCAGACGGTGGTCCCGATGAGCACGTCCCGCGCGACCATCGCATCGCGCAGATCACCAGCGAGCAACCTGGTCCACGAGATGAGACGTTCGGGCCACAGGCGGCGCACAAAGGGCTCCAGGGCGGTGTAAAGCAGCGCCGTCGTGGCCGCGAAGTACAAGGCATAGGCCACCGCGGTCACGAGCAGGGTGCGCTCCTCGCCGAACGCCGGCACGTGGTGAATCGAGATGAGCTGGGCGACGAGGTAGCCGGTGAAGACGACGAGCGCGAGGCGCCTGGCGCCATGGCGGTCGCCCCGCTTGCGCCGGAGGTTGTGCCAGGCGAAGGGGATTGCCAGCAGCAGCAAGCTCACGACGAAGACATCGAGGGCGTCCCGCGCGCCGGCGGCCCTCGCGGCCGCACCTCTCTTGCCCGCCTCGGCGGCCCATGTCGGGGTCACGGAGAGCTCGACCAGCCGGCTCTCGCGCCAGCTCATCTCGACGGTGGCGGCGCCGCCGTCGGCTTGGGAGGTGCACTGCCACGCCTCACGCCTGGTGGCGAATGTGGCTGGTATCCGGGTGGGCTGCGCCTGCTGACAGCCGGCGGGCTCGAACGCGGCAAGGCGCAGTGCATCGGTGCGCGCGAGCGGAGAGGCCGACGGCTCGTGCTCCTCGCCGGTCGGCTGAAGCTGGAAAGTGCGCAGGCGCCCGCTCGGTTCGAGCGTAATGACCACATCGCCGGGCTCGCGCAGCGCATCGCCTGGACCGACGTCGATGATGGGGTTCGCCGGAATGATGTACGCCTGGCTCGCGCGGTACCAGAAGGTGATCATCTGTTTCTTGGCCGCCGCTACGGTAGCTGGGGGCTCGGCTTCGGGCGGTCGGCTCGCGAGGCGCAGTGCGAGCGCGTCGTACGCCAAGCCGTACGCCTCGTCGGCCGGTTGGGCGGGGGCGCCCAGCCGCTCTGCGAGCTCACGCGCTTTCGCCGCGAGGACCGCGGGCGGCAGTGGCGGTGCGACGATCTCGACCACGCTCAGACGGCCACCGAGGGTCAGGTAGACAATGAGCGAGACCAGCACCGTCGCAAAGCAGGCGAGTGCAGGCGCAGGAGCGAGAGCCCCACGCGAAGGGGCGGCGGCGACCGCCGAGGGGGAAGGCGTCTGCCCCGCGGCAAGCGCCGCCCGCACCGCATCCCCGCCCGACAGCGCGGCAAGCACGGCGAGCGCCGATTCCGGCCGCTGCTCTGGCGCTCGGGCCAAGCAGTGCAGGATCACTGCTTCTACGGCAGGATCGATCTCGCGCACGAGCTCCGACGGCGGCGCCGGCTCGCTGTCCCGCCGCCGCCTGAGCGCATCGCTCAAGCTGGCGGCCGGCGACGGATGCTTGCCGGTGAGAAGCTCGTAGAGCACGAGGCCGAGGGAGTAGAGGTCGCTCTTGGCGGAGGCGCCGGCGCCGGCAAGCTGCTCGGGCGCCATGTAGGCGATGGTGCCGGCAAGCTCACGCGCGCCGGCGGCCGCGTCACCGGGCAGCGCGAGGCCAAAGTCGGAGATCCGAACGCGACCGGCGCGGTCGAGCATGATGTTCGCCGGTTTGAGGTCGCGGTGGATGACGCCGGCAGCGTGGGCGGCGGCGAGGCCGGCGGCGATCTGCCGCGCGAGGTCGAGCGCCTTCTCGCCGGCGGGGCGTCCGATCCGTCTGAGGAGCGTGGCGAGGTCCTCGCCGGCGACAAACTCCATCGAGATGAACGGCTGCCCATCTGCCTCGCCAAGATCGTGGACGCGGCAGACATTGGGATGGCTGACTTGGCGGGCGAGGGTGACCTCGCCGCGAATCCTCTCTACCGCCGCCGGGTCGCCCGCCAGCTTGAGGGGAAGAAACTTGAGCGCGACCGGCTGGCGCAGGGTCAGATCGTCGGCGCGGAAAACCTCACCCATACCGCCGCGACCGAGCAGCTCGATGATCCGATAGCGCCCGGCAACGATGGCTCCTGCCACGAACCGGCCAGTCGTAGCGCCATGCTCGGCGATGGCCGCGCCACCTGCGGGCGCGGGGATGGCCGGTGTTCTCTGCGGCCCGGCGGTGAGCGCAGTCGGCGAGGTCGAGGCCGATGGCGCCACGATTCGCGCACCGCAGCTCGGGCAGATCGAATCATCGGCACCAACCGGTGCGCGGCAGACTGAGCACTCGGACATGCAACTCTGATTCTACCGCTCAACCGATGGCAGATTCTCACTGTGGGCGACGTATGCCGCCAGGATGGCGAAGCCGGCCCAGAGCAGTACGCCCAGCACAGGTAGGCCAGAGCCGCGAGCCAGCCACCGTCACGCCTCACGAAAAGCCCTGCTCATCCAGGCGAGCGGGCCACAGAGGCTCGCTCCGACCGCGATGACACCAAAGATGACATTGACCGGCGCAAGCGTGGCGGCCACCCCGGTGAGCCCCGCCGACACTGCGGTGAGCCCGACGACGGTCATGCCGATCAGAGCGAACACCCGTCCGAGGTGCTCGGGGGGGATGATCCGTTGCACCAGGCTGGCGCGGGTCACGGTGATCATCGGGATCGCCAGCCCGTGGAAAGCGATGACGACGGCAACCGCGGTGACGCTGCGCAGCCACAGCAGTGGTAAGTAGGTGATTCCATCGAGAAAAATGCCGGCGATAAGGATCTTCCCCTGGCCGAAGCGCCGGTTCAGCCACGCCGCCAGGGGCAACCCCGCGAGCACGCCTACGGCCAGCGCCGCCTCCAGCAGAGCGTACTCACGCCCGCCCCCGCCGAGCACTTCCTTGACCAGCAGTGGCACGCCAACCACCGCCGGACCCATGATCAAGAGATTGTCGACCGCCGTGATGACCAACAGCCATCTCATCACGACGTCGCGCCCGGCGACTCGCAGGCCGCCAAGAAGTTCCGAGGAGGTGCTGGCGCCAGCCCTCGCAGACGCAGGCAACCGGGGAAGTCGCGCCAGGAAGGCGACGGAAATCAGAAACAGCACCCCGACCATGGCAAACAGCGTTTGCGGGGGGTACCAGCGCAGGAACAGCGAGCAGAACGCCGGCCCGAGCAGCCAGCCGAGCGGAACGCTCGTCTGGATTACGGCGTTGGCGCTCACCAGCTCGTCCGCGCCGACGAGCGCCGGGATGGCAGCGTCACGCGCCGGGTTGAAGAACGCGGACGCGGTGAAGAGCAGGAAGCCGGCGACCGCCAGCAGCCATGGGTCGAGCAGTCCCCTCATGGCCAGTATTGGCAGCGCGAACGCCACCGCCGCGCGCACCGCGTCGGCGAGAACCATCACGCCGCGTCGCGGCAGGCGGTCGGCGGCAAGCCCGCCGAGCATGCCAAAGAGCAGGACCGGAAGGTAGTTCAGCGTCGCCACCGCGCCCACGACCAGCTTCGAGCTGGTCATCTCGAGGACGGACCAGAGCAGCAGCACGCCGAAGGCGGCATCTCCCATCTGCGAGGCCACCTGGGCGAAGAGCAGATTGCCCACCTGCCGCAGCACGCGAGGCTTCCCGTCCACCCGCGGAAGGTACACCAGCTCGCGCCGGCCTGCTCTCACGCGTGACGATCGCAGGTATCGCCGGGCTGCGCGAGATCATGCGCTCTTTGGCTGGTCTTGCCCATCAGTGCTGGCGGTTTCTCTTCGAATCGCGGGCGACGACCTCGGCAGCAGTGGCCAAAGCGCGGGCGGTGGCGTCCTCCGGCCGCTCGGCCGCGAGCGCATCGGCTCGCCGTGCGAGCTCGACGAGGTCGGTGCCGGCGGCCCAGGGCACGCCCCTCAGCGCTTCTGCGAGTGAAACCGCGAGCGTGGCCAGGCGCAAGCCCCTGGGGGCGGCGTTCCAGCTCGGGGCGAGGGAGCTTGCCTGGACCCGGCCTTCCGCCTCTGCCGGCCGCCCGGTGGTGACGTTGCGGTAGCGCACGCGCAGGGTGGCGAGCGTCTCGGTGGCGTTTCCGGGTTCGGCGAGCTCGGCCTCGAC
>JAZDGE010000380.1:0-2148 GCA_043807175.1 Acidobacteriota bacterium | reverse complement strand
CCCGACCGGAAATACGGTGACGCACCGAGAACGCCGATGCGCCGCGCCCGCAAGGCGCGCGACCGAGGCGTATCGGCAGGTGATACGCCGCAGGGAGCGCAACGCCGCGGGCGCGGATGCAGCGGCGTTCGAATGCCATCGAATTTCCGGCCGGGAGTACTAAGCAAACCGTTTAGCGATAAGCGTTTGGCTTGGCGACAGCCGAAAGCAGAGACCTGAAAGCTGAAAGCTGAGAGCTGAAAGCTGACTGCTTACAGCCAGCAGCCATAGGCCATAAGCGGGGTCGCCCGGCGACCGGTGGCTGTAGTATTCCCCCGTGGCAAGGCGCCTGCCCAGCACCGAGTTCTTCACCCACCTGCTGCCCGACTACCTGGCCGTGCTGCTGGTGGAGCGAGGGCTCGCGGCCAACTCGGTCGCGGCCTATCGCAGCGACCTGCAGCGCTTCGGCAGATGGCTCGCCAAGGGCGGCAAGTCCGCCACTGACTGCGAGCGCGCCGACCTGCGGCGCTACCTCTCGGAGCTGCGCGGCTCAGGATTGGCGGCCCGCTCGGCGGGGCGCGCGCTCGCCGCCCTGCGCGGCTTCTACCGCTATCTGGGAGAAACCGGCGTGGCCAAGGCCGATCCGACCCTGGAGCTCGACAGCCCCAAGCTGCTGCGCTCGCTGCCGCACTTCCTCTCCGGCGCCGAGGTCGACGCGCTGGTGGCGGCGCCGGAAATTGAGACGCCCCTGGGACTGCGCGATCGCGCGATGATCGAGACGCTGTACGCCACCGGCATGCGCGTCTCCGAGCTCGTCGGGCTGAAGGTGACGCAGTTGCGCCTCGACCCCGGCTTCGTCCGGGTGTGGGGGAAGGGAAGCAAGGAGCGGATCGTGCCAGTGGGAACCCAGGCCCGCGAGTGGCTGGCGCGCTACCTGGAACGAGTGCGGCCGGCGCTCGACATCAGGCGCAGTGAGGAGCTGTTTCTCACCCGCCGCGGCGAGGGCATGACCCGGCAGGCCTTCTGGTATCTGCTGCGCCGCTGGGGCCGCAAGGCGGGCGTTCAGGCCCATCTTTCACCCCATGTGCTGCGCCACTCGTTTGCCACCCACCTGCTCGAGCATGGCGCCGACCTGCGCGCGGTGCAGGCGATGCTCGGCCACGCCGACATCTCAACCACCGAGATCTACACCCACATCACGCGCGAGCGGCTGCGCCAGCTCTACGATCAGAAGCACCCGCGAGCATGAGCAAGACAGCGCTGGTCATGGCAGCCACGGTGGCGCTCAGTGGGCTGGCGCGCGGCGCGGGAGCGCAGTATCTGGTGGTGACCGTGGACGGGCGGCTCATGCCGGTGGCCGGGGCGAAGCTGCTCGACGAGCGGCGAATTCGTCTGGAGCTGAAAGAGGGGGCTTCGATCGAGATGCCGCTCGAGCGCGTCGAGCGGGTCATCGAGGACCTGGTCGAGGAGCAGCCGCGGGCGATTCCGATCCCATCCTGCCAGGCCGGGTTCGCGGACGAGCCACTGCCCGCCGGTACTCCCTTCGCGGCCGAGATCGCCGCCGCCAGCCGGGCGGCCAACCTTCACCCCTGGCTGGTCGCCGCGGTCGTTCAGGCCGAGTCGGGCTTCAATCCCCATGCCGTGTCGCGAGTGGGCGCCCGCGGCTTGATGCAGCTCATGCCCGCGGTCTGGATCGAGCGCAGGATTGCCAACCCCCACGCACCCTCCGCCAACCTGCGGGCCGGGAGCCAGCACCTGCGGGCCCTGCTCGACCGCTTCGGCTCAGTCGAGCTGGCGCTGGCCGCTTACAACGCCGGAGCGGCCGTCGTCGAGCGCGCGAATGGGGTGCCGGCGTATCACGAGACGCGAGACTACCTTCGCCGCGTGCTGGCAGTGTTCTGCCCGCCGGCGTAGATAGAAGCGGGCACCGGGGTCCGGGCTCCGGGCTCTGTTTCCGCCGCCCACCCGGGGGACAGGGACATGGGCGCCGGCGTGAGGTGTTCTCCCGACTTGGACCTAGACCTAGACCTAAGGCGGCGGAGCCGCAACCAAATGGTTCCGGCTCCGCCGCCAGCAGTTAGCAGTTAGCTGTTAGCTCAACGGCAGTCTCCCAATGCGTGCTAAGCGCGAAATCTCGGGTCGTAGTTCTGGCGCAAAACACGATTCCCG
>JAZDGE010000379.1:0-5041 GCA_043807175.1 Acidobacteriota bacterium | reverse complement strand
ATTCACGATCGCCTCGGCGACCGTGGTCTTTCCCGAGCCGGTGCCCCCGGCCACGCCGATACACACAACCTTGCCCATCTCCTCGGCCTCCTCGCCACCCTTCGGGCCGCCCCTAGAAACCCAGCCCGGCGGTGAGGGGCGCACCGCAGGTCCCTGCTCCGCTGCACCCGCGCGCATCATACCCCGCCAAGGCTGCTTCCGGGCTGAGCGCGGGCGAGCTCGCCACCCCCCGGCGGCGGCTATTCGGGATAGAGTTGCACGGTATGCGGCGAACCCCTGCGTTGCTGCTGATGATCGGCGCCACCATCACCTGGGGAGCGACCTTTTCGGTCGTCAAGCTCGCTGTCGCCGACACCGGGCCGCTCACGTTTCTCGCCGCCCGCGGCGAAGCGGGTCGAACGCCGGCGGGCGCGCCCGCAGCGCCGGTCTCCTCACAGCGACAGGCGCTGCCACTGCGGCCAGCCGCGCCGCCACTCAAGGACGCGTACCCGCGCCGACGCGCCGTAGACCCGCAGCGCGAGCATGCGTTCCTGCCCGTCGTGAATGTAGAGGCTGGCCGGAGTCGCCTCACCGAGGGGCGAGAAGCTGATCATCGCGGCCGTTCCCGCCCGCAAACCATCGCCCGCTCGCAGTCGGCCCCGGCCAGACGGATCGGGGACGTTCCAACCCGCTGGGACGCCGAGCCGCGCGGTCACACATAGCTGTCCGAGCTCCATGGTCGGGAAGAGCTGCCGGTCGACGCCGCGCGCGAGATCCTTGCGCGAGACACCATCGCCGTCGCCATCCACGACACCGTTGTAGCTCCACTTTCCGTGTCGCTTGGTAAAGACCAGACCGGCCCGGCGCTGAGAGTTGATTGCGAAAGCCCGGCAGCGCGCCGCGTCGCTGATCACCTGGCGCGCGACGCCTTCGAGATCCGCCCGGCGGCGCAGCGCGCCCCCGTTGGGAAGGACAATCGCCATCAGGACTCCCAGCAGCGCCACACACACCAGGGTGTCGATCAGACCGCTCCCACTTTCGTTGCCCATCGCGCCCTCCAGGGACCGAGGGGGCGGCCCCACGACCGCCCCCATCCCATCCACGCCATCTCGTTGTCGTTTGTGAAGCTGTTGGATGAAGGCCTAGTGGCTTTCGCCCTCTTTGGCCTTGGTATCACGCGCGGCTCGGGGCTGGCGCACCTTCTCCTTCAGGGTCGTGCCGCCGCTCACTGCCAGATAGGGCTGGAGGAGCGAGTAGCTCCGCTCGCCAATGCCCTTTACGCGGACGAGCTCCTCCGCCGCCTTGAACGGCCCGTTGGCGGTGCGGAACTCGATGATCCGCTGCGCCAGCGCCGGACCGACCCGAGGCAAGAGCTGCAGCTCGGCGGCCGTCGCCGTGTTGATGTTGACCTGCGGCCCTGCCGCCGCGGCGGGCGCCGAGCCGGCCGCGAGCGCCTCGCCGGCGAGTGCCAGGGCCAGAGCCAGATTGAGAATCGTGCGTGTCCTCATGGTGTTACTCCTTTCTTGAAGTGCTGCATGGTTTCTTGGTTGTGGTGTCCGCGTTTCGTTTGCCGGGTCTTGGTGTCCTAGGGTCTCTTGCGCATCGCTCACCTCCCGGCACGAGCGAGAGCGAATTCGCGGCCAATTGCTGGCATTGCACCTAACATGATTACTACTCAAATAAATACGTCTATATCGCCGGTCTCAGCTCGAGGTGGCTTGGTAAACTCCTTTTGTCGGTTGAGGCCAGTGGCAGGCCAGCGCGGCTGATGTGGCGAGTAAAAAGATCTTGACGACCGTCCAAGCTCTTGTCATGCCCGCAGAGTTCTATCTGCGGCCAGCCGGCGCCGCCGACCTCGCGCCGCTGGTGGAGCTCGATCTGCTCTGCTTCGGCCGGCGTGCCTGGCCGGTAAAGGGGTGGTGGGAGGTGGTGACCGAGCCGGGCTGGACGACCCTGGTGCTGGTGGAGGGCCACGAGCTGGTCGGCGCGATGGTGCTCCTACCCGCCCGGCCGGTGGCTTGTCTCGCCTCGCTCGCGATCCACCCCGATCGCCGCAGCCAGGGACTGGGGAGCGCCATGCTGCGCCACGCCGTGGAGGAGTCCCGGAGGCTGCGCGCCCGCTTCCTTGCGCTCGAGGTCGACGCCGCCAATCGCGCCGCCCGGCGGCTTTACGCGCGGGAAGGCTTTGGCATCACGAGACGTTTTCGCGAGGACGGGCACTGGAGGGTCGAGATGCACCGCCGACTGGGAGCGCTCACACGGTGAAGATTTTCATGAACAGAGCAAGTTCTTCGCCGGGTGCTCGGGCGGGGGACGGGAGGGAGGGTCTTCTGGGTGGGGTGTGGGGGAAACTGTCAACTGTCAACTATCAACTGTCTTTCTTGCTATGATGCTACGCTCATGGTGGACGCTTCGCTGCCGGCGCGGTTCATCGCCATCGAGGGGCCGATCGGGGTTGGCAAGACCTCTTTAGTCGACCGTCTGGCGGCGCGCTTTGACAGCGTGAAGCTCCTCGAGGACGCGCAGAACCCATTTCTTGATTCGTTTTACCGCGGGCGCGCCGGGGCCGCGTTCCAGGTCCAGATCTTCTTTCTCCTCTCGCGCCACCAGCAGCACCTCGAGGTTGCTCAGCGCGAGCTCTTCACCCGCCTGGTGGTCTCCGACTACACCATGCCCAAGGACCGCATCTTTGCCCGCCTGAACCTCAACGACGAGGAGTTTCGTCTCTACGACCGCCTCTATGGGCTCTTGACCGCCACGCTTCCCCGACCTGACCTCGTCATCTACCTCGAGGGCAGCATCGAGACCTGCCTGCGGCGGATCAGAATGCGCGGACGCGAGTATGAGCGCAACATCGATCCCGACTACCTTCGGCGCTTGAAGGACGCCTATAACGCCTTCTTCTACCGCTACAGCGAGACGCCGCTCTTGGTCGTGAACACAGATGAAATAGACTTTGTGAACAACCGCGAGGACTTCGACAGCCTGGTGGAGCAGGTGGGTCGAATCCGCAAGGGAACGCAGGTGTACGTACCGCTCGGATCCGGCGCCCGGACCGAGACGGGCCGCGGCACACCGCCGAAGCCCGCCGCGCCGTAGTTTCGCGGAGGGGGCGCCGATCCTCGCGGACGGCGACCCGCCTTCGACCCGGATCCGTCGGCCCGGAGGGACCGATGGAAGAACAGGAAAAGACAGGGCTCCGGGCTCCGGGCTCTGGGCTCAGCAACCCCACCCGTGAGGAAACGACTGCGCTCACTCACCCCACCGCGGTTGGCGACCCACCGCAGATGAGAAACCTGCCTCCCCTTGAACAAGCCTCTGGATGGGCTGGGGATACGGAGCCCGGAGCCCGGAGCCCGGAGCCCGTATTTCTTTCTCGGGTTCGGCGATCTGGGGCCCGCCCTTCAACTGCGACCGGGCAGAAAGCAAAGGCCCCGGGAAACCGGGTACTCGCGCGCAAGGGAGAAGCAAGGGATGAGCCAACCGAGCGCGGGGGGCCCGGCTCGGCCCCGACGGAGGCAAGTGCAAAGACGGCGATGACCGTGCCCGAGATCCTGGCCGCCAAGGGGCGGCGGCGGCTGGTGATGGTGACGGCGACCGACGAGCCGTCGGCGCGTTGGGCCGACCGCGCCGGGATCGACCTCGTGCTCGTGGGCGACTCGCTGGCGATGGCCGCACTGGGCCGGCCCGACACCCTTTCGGTCACCCTGGAGGAGATGATCCATCACAGCCGGGCCGCCGCCGCCGGGGTGCGGCGGGCCCTGCTCGTGGCGGACATGCCTTTCGGCGCCTACCAGGTGAGCGTCACCGAGGCGGTTCGCAATGCCTGCCGCCTTCTGGCCGAGGGGAGGGCACAAGCGGTGAAGCTCGAGGGACCGCGCGGCGCCGAGATTGCCGCCATCACCGCTGCCGGCATTCCGGTGGTGGGTCATCTCGGTCTCACCCCGCAGTCGGTGCACCGGCTCGGCGGCTATCGCGTGCAGGGCCGCAACGGCGCCCAGGCGCTTGCACTCATCGAGCAGGCGCAAGAGGTTGAGCGGGCCGGCGCCTTTCTTCTCGTGTTGGAGGCGGTGCCGGCGGTCCTCGGGGAGGCAATCACGCGCGCCGTCGGCATTCCCACTATCGGTATCGGCGCCGGCCCGGGTTGCGACGGCCAGGTGCTGGTCTTCGCCGATCTTCTCGGACTCTCCGACCCGCCGGCGCCGCGCTTCGTACGCCGCTATGCCGAGCTGGGGGCGGAGATCCGCGACGCGCTCGCCGCCTTTGCCGCCGATGTGCGCAGCGGGCGCTATCCCGCCGAGGCCGAGTGCTACCCGGCGCCGGCCGAACTCACCCGGGCGATGGGCCGCGCGGACAGGAGCGCGTGATGCTGCTGATCACAACGAATGAGGGCGTGCGCGCGCGGCGCGAGGAGCTCAGGCACACCGGCATGAGAATCGCACTCGTCCCCACCATGGGCGCCCTGCACGAAGGCCATCTGGCGCTCGTGCGCCGCGCCCAGAAGCTCGCCGATGAGGTGTGGGCCAGCCTCTTTGTCAACCCCACCCAGTTTGCCGCCGGAGAGGACTTCGCGGCCTACCCGCGCGATCTCGAGCGCGACCGTGGCCTCCTCGAGCGCGCCGGAGTCGCGCTCCTTTTTGCCCCGACCGCCAACGTGATCTACCCGCGCCCGCCGGCGCTCGCGCTCGATATTCCGATCCTCACCTCGGGCCTCTGCGGCGCCTGGCGCCCCGGCCACTTCTCCGGCGTGCTGCTGGTGGTGGCGAAGCTACTCAATATCGTCCAGCCGCAGGTGGCGGTTTTCGGCGCCAAGGACTTCCAGCAGGCGGTGGTGATCCGGCGCCTGGTCGAAGAGCTCTGCCTGCCGGTCGCCGTCGAGGTCGCACCGACGGTCCGCGAGGCTGACGGACTTGCGATGTCGTCTCGAAATGCCTATCTCTCGATTCCCGAACGGCGCGCTGCCACCGTCCTCGTGCGCGCCCTGGAGCGCGCCGCCGCGGCATGGCGGGCCGGAGAGCGCGAGCGGGCAGATCTGGAGGAGCTGCTGGCGGCCGAGGTGGCA
>JAZDGE010000378.1:0-3616 GCA_043807175.1 Acidobacteriota bacterium | reverse complement strand
GGGGGTCCCGGTGCCGGCGCTCTCGCCGGTGGGCCTCGGTCTCTTTGGCCTCCTGCTGGTGGCAGCCGCTTTGATCCTGCTGCGCTCCCGCGTGTAGGCTGCCTCGACTAGTGTGGGCTTTCTGCCCCCGCACGGCGGGAGTGCTGCGCGGACAGCGTGTCGATCACTCGTCTCAATGTCGCGTCAAGAGGAATCTCCGGCGCCCAGCCGGTGAGGCGGGAGAGCCGGCCGATGTCAGGCACGCGGCGCAACATGTCCTCGAATCCGCTCTCGTAGGCCGCCTCGAAGGGGATGAGGCGAATCCGGCCCCGCTCCAGCAGCTCGCCGGCAGTGGCGGCGGGGGCGCCGCCGACGAGGGCGAGCACGCGCCGTGCCAGCTCGAGGATGGTCACCTCCTCGGTGGCGCCGACGTTGAAGACCTGCCCGACCGCGGCGGGGCAGGAGGCGAGCGCCAGAATCGCCCTGACCACGTCCAGAACGTCGCAGAAGCAGCGGCTCTGGCGGCCGTCGCCGTAGACGGTGAGTGGCTCATCCGAGAGCGCCTGCGTGATGAAGCGGGGCACGACCATGCCGTAGCGGCCGCTCTGGCGCGGCCCGATGGTGTTGAAGAAGCGCATCACCACGACCGGAAGCCCCTGCTGGCGGTGGTAGGCGAGCGCCAGGTACTCGCCCGCCGCCTTCGAGGTGGAGTAGCACCAGCGCGCCTTGCTGGTCGGGCCGAGCAGGCGGTCGTCGTCCTCGCGAAAGGGCGCCTGGACGCCTTTGCCGTAGACCTCCGAGCTCGACGCCAGCAGCACCTTGCGCCGGTGGCGCGCGGCCGCCCGCAGCACCGCATGGGTGCCGATGACATTGCACTCGATGACGCGCACCGGATCGCGGACGATGAGGTCGACACCCACCGCCGCCGCCAGGTGGACGACGGCGTCGCACTCGGCCACCAGCGATTCGAGCGCCGCGGGATTGGCGATCGTATCCGTCACCAGCCGGAAGGCGGGGCTCGCCAGCAGATGGGCGACATTCTCGATGCTGCCCGTCGAGAGGTCGTCGATCACCGTCACCCGGTGGCCGGCGGCGAGGCAGGTCTCGGCAAGGTGGCTGCCGATGAAGCCGGCGCCGCCGGTGATCAGAAAGTGCCCCGGCCGCTCCGGGAAACCGCTCACGCGACACCGTCCGCGCGGCCGTCGTCGGCCGCCTCCCCGGGCCGGGCGGCGCCGCGCTCCAACCAGACCAGCGCGGCCAGGGCCGCCACCGTGCTCGCTGCCGCAATCGCGTACGCCTCGGCCAGGCTCGCCAGACTGACCAGCAGCGCCAGCACGCCCATGGCGCAGCCGCCGAGTAGGAGCAGGAGCACCGCCTCCCGGCGCGTCCAGCCGATCCCCACCAGCCGGTGCGAGATATGGTCCTTGCCGGGGCTGGTGAACGGGTTGACGCCGCGGCGCAGGCGTGAGGCAACGACCAGCGTGGTGTCGAGGATCGGGACGCCGAGCACGAGCACAGGCACCATCCAGGTGACCCAGGAAACATTGGCGGGAAACCGCAGCTTGATGCCGAGGGCAGCCATCACCAGGCCCAGAAAGAGACTCCCCGAATCGCCCATGAAGATGCTCGCCGGGTTGAAGTTGTAGATGAGGAACCCAAGGCACGCCCCAAGGGTTGCGGCGGCCAGTGCGCTCACCAGGACCTGCCCGTTCATCGCCGCCATGACCAGGAAATACCCTGCGGCGACTGCTCCCACTCCGCCCGCGAGACCATCCATGTTGTCAAGCAGATTGAAGGCATTGGTGATGCCCACCACCCACAGGAGGGTGAGCGCGAGGTTTCCCCACGCAGGGAGCCTCATCGCAACCTGGATGCCACCAGCCGCGAGCACGGCGGCTGCCACAAGCTGGGCGAGCAGCTTGACGAGCGGCGGTAGGGGCCGGCGGTCGTCCCACAGGCCCCAGAGCGAGATCCAGGTGGCCGCGAGCGCGATCGTGGCGAGCTGGACGACCTCATGCCGGGCCGGGTAGAGGAGCAGGGAGCCGACGACTGCGCCGTAGATCGCGACTCCACCCAGCAGCGGCACCGGCCGACCGTGGAGCTTGCGGCTGGCGGGTTGATCGAGGATCCCGAGGCGCCTGGCGAGCTCGCGCATCGCCGGGGTTCCCACCAGGGCGAGAAAGAGGGCGGCGGCAGCGATCGCGAGCAGGTTACCGACGGACATCCCGGGGATCCTTGGCGCCACCGCCGGGTTCGAGCTCCCAGAGTGCGTTTGGCACCGGCGTGCAGCACAGGCTCGTTGCCGGGCGCCGGTGGTTGCCGAGACGAGGCATCATCATCATGATACATGGCGAGAGTGCGAGGTTCGGGCGCGGCCGTGCGAGTCCGGAACGCGCAGAAAGTGGCGAGGTCGGAGATGGAGACGAGGGTGGCGTTGATTGGCTGCGGCGCCTGGGGGCGCAATCTGGGGCGCGTGTTCTCCGAGCTCGGGGCGCTGCACGCCGTGCTTGACCTCGACGGCGGACGGGCGGAGGCGGTCGCCCGCGAGTGTCCCGGCGTTCGCTGCGCGACGAGCTGCGAGGAGCTGCTGGCGGATGGCGAGCTTGCTGCGGTGGCGCTCGCCACCCCGGCCGCCACCCACGGCGGGCTGGCCCAGCGCTTTCTCGCCGCCGGCAAGGACGTCTTTGTCGAAAAGCCACTGGCGCTCGGAAGCGAGGAGGGCGCCGCGCTGGTACGCCTCGCCGCCGAGCGGGGACGAGTCCTGATGGTGGGCCATATCCTCCGCTACCACCCGGCGATCCTCCGCCTGAAGGAGCTCATCGACGGCGGCGAGCTGGGGAAGCTCCGCTACCTCTACTCCAACCGCCTCAACATCGGCAGGATCCGGAGCGAGGAGAACATCCTCTGGAGCTTTGCCCCGCACGACATCTCGGCCATGATGGCGCTGCTCGGCGAGGCGCCGCTGTCCTGCTCCTGCCGCGGCGCCGCCTACCTCCAGGAGGAGGTCGCCGATGTCACGCTCTCCGAGCTGGTCTTCGCCGGCGGCGTGCGCGCCCACATCTTCGTGAGCTGGCTGCACCCCTTCAAGGAGCAGCGCCTCGTCGTGGTGGGCTCGGAGCAGATGGCAGTGTTCGAGGACACCGCTGCCGACAAGCTGGTGCTCTACCGGCACCGGGTGGAGTGGAAGCACCGCGCGCCCACCGCCGTCAAGGCGCCGGCGATCTCAGTCCCGCTACCCGAGGTCGAGCCGCTGCGCGCCGAGTGTGAGCACTTCCTCCACTGTGTGCGTACGCGGGAGCAGCCGCGCACAGACGGCCGCGAGGGGCTGGCGGTGCTGTCGGTGCTGGCGGCGCTCCAGCGCTCGCTGGAGCTTTGCGGCGAGCCGGTCCAGCTCGCGCCTGCCGCGGGTGGCGGGCAGCGGGTCAGGGCCGAGCCACCGGCCGGGGTGTTCGTGCACCCGAGCGCAGTGGTGGACTCACCGTACGCGATCGGGGAGGGCACCAAGATCTGGCACTTCAGCCACATCATGGCGGGCGCCCGGATTGGGCGCCACTGCAGCTTCGGCCAGAACTGCAATGTCGCCGCCGGGGTGGTGATCGGCGACGGTGTGAAGGTGCAGAACAACGTCTCGATCTAC
>JAZDGE010000377.1:0-4298 GCA_043807175.1 Acidobacteriota bacterium | reverse complement strand
CGGGGTCCGGGCTCCATCCCCCCACCCAGAGGCAGGTACGCCAATCGGAAAGAGGCGGTTTCGGCCGACGGGTTCGACCCGGCGCCACAAGGGCTGCAAGTCGAGTCGCCTTCCGCTCGGATCGTCGAGATCGTACAATCGGGGAAAAGGAGGATTCGGTGGAGATCCGGTTGATGAATCAGGGGAACACTCTGGTGGTCGGGGTCCGCGGCCGGCTGGACTCGGTCACGGCCGCCGAATTCGACCGCGCCATGTCGGAGGGCGTGAGCAATCACGAGCGGCGGGTGATCCTGGACTTCTCGGAGCTGGACTACATGAGCAGCGCCGGGATGCGAAGCCTCCTTGTGCTGCAAAAGCGGCTTGAGAAGCAGGGCGGCGGCCTGGTGGTCGCCGGCGTCAAGGGTCTGGTGAATGAGGTCTTCGTGGTCTCGGGTTTCGACTCCGTCCTGCCCGTGTTCGAGAGCCTCGAGGCAGCCCTGGCGAGTCCCCGATAGGTTTCATCCCTCGCCTCGGGCCGTCGCGAGGGCGCTGAGAAAGCGGGCCTCGACGCGGCGCGCGAATGGTCTGATGCGGACTTCCTCCCGTTCATGGGACTGTCCGTAACGCCAAGACGCGGCGGCGCTCGCGAACGCTCGCTTCGCGACCGTGTAGGATTGCGGCATGCGAAGCGTGATCGGTGTTGGCCTTCTGCTGGTGGCGACGGCGTCAACCGCGGGCGACCCGATGCCGCCGGCACTCGACGCCGCAACAGCCCAACGGTTTGCCTCACTCGCCCTCGCCTGCGTGCATCGCGAGTACCCGAACAAGATCGCCCATGTTCTCAATGGCGACGCCGATGTGAAGCCGCCACGCGAGCTCACGCCCGCGTTCTTCGGCTGCTTCGACTGGCACTCGGCGGTTCACGGGCACTGGCTGCTGGCCCGACTGGCGCGCACCTACCCGGAGACGAGCCTGGCCGCGAGCGCCCGGGAGGCGCTCGAGCGCAGCCTCACGCCCGCCAACCTCGCCGCCGAGGTGGGCTACCTGGAGGGCAAGGGGAGAGCCACCTTTGAGCGCCCCTATGGCCTCGCCTGGCTGCTACAACTGGCCGCCGAGCTTGCCGAGTGGGACGACGCGGATGCCCGGCGCTGGTACGCGGCGCTGAAGCCGCTGGAGCGGGCGGCGGTGTCCCGCCTGACCGAGTGGCTGCCCAAGCTCTCCCGCCCGATCCGCACCGGGGAGCACGACCAGACGGCATTCTCATTTGGGCTCCTCGCCGACGCCGCCAAGGTCACCGGCAATGCCGGCCTGGGCGAGCTGATCCGCGAGCGATTCGAGACCTACTACGCCCGTGACCGGGCCTGCCCGCTCGACTACGAGCCCTCCGGGCAGGACTTCCTCTCACCCTGCCTGGCGGAAGCCGATCTGGCGCGGCGAGTTCTCCCACCCGCTCGCTTTGCCGCCTGGCTCGGCGCGTTTCTGCCACAGATCCCGCACGACCCCGCGGCGGCATGGCTCCTGCCGGCCGTCGTGACGGATCGCGCCGACGGCAAGCTGGCTCATCTGGACGGTCTGAACCTCTCCCGTGCCTGGATGCTTGAGGGCATCGCCAGCGGCCTGCCCGCGGAGGATCCTCGTATCGACGCCCTGCGCGCGGCGGCGACCTCCCATCGCTCGGCGGGGTTGGCGGCGGCGACCGGCGAGCACTACGAGGGCGGCCACTGGCTCGGGACCTTTGCTGCCTATCTGACGACCGGGCGCGGTCTCGAGTAGCGGAAAGTGCTCGCTTCGCTCGCAATTGGGGTTGGGGGTTAGGGATTGGGGGCATAGAGGCTTACCTTAACGCTTATGCCCATAGACCATAACCCCTATCCCAGTAAGTAGTTGTGCAATCTGCGAGAGGTCAAGCTAGCGGGCTTCGCTTTGCAGGTGGGGCGGCAGGGATGGGAGCGGCGCCCGGCCCATCGACCCCGCACTGGCGAAGCGTTCGAGGAGCGACGGATTGACCGCCCTCACCCCGTTGAGGGTCGCCTGGGCCTGGTCCTTCTCGCCCGCCGCCGCGAGCGCTTCTGCCATGGCGAGCTGGTTCAGGAGCTTGAAAAAGCCCTGGTCGACGCCGCGAAAAGCCAGCTTCTCATCGGCGTTGGCCAGCCGGGTGGCAGCCGCGCGGGCGTCACCCTCCGCGAGCAAGCGGACGCCCTCCATGTGCGCGAGCGCGGCCTTGGGGAGCTCGCCACCGGGTTCGGGCGATCCCGGCGACTCCTCAAGGTACTTGCTCATCTTGTCCTCGATCTCCTTCGCCTCGGCCAGTCGGCCAGTGAGGACAGCGGCGCGGTGGGTCAAGATGGGTAAGAAGTCGCCCGCCTTGATGCAGCTCTCGAGTGGATTGCGCCAGACCTCTTCCCAGTTGCCGGCGAAGAACCGCCGCCATGAATCGGCGACGCACTGCATCGCAGCCAGGTCGCGCTCGGAGCAGAGCTTGCTTTTCTCGGCGCGAAGCGTGGCCGCCGCGGCCTGCTCCGGATCGCCGGCCATGGCCTCGAGCAGGACCAGCTTCTTGAAGGACTCGCAGAAGTCCGGCTTGATCCGCAGCGCCTCGTTGAGCTCCACCCTGGCCTCGTCGTAGCGGCCCAGGAGCATGAGCAGCTCGGCGAGCGAGTCATGCGGATTCGCCTGGTCGGAGGCAATGTAGCGGTAGGCGCGGAAGTCACGCTCCGACTCAGCGAAGCGCCCCTGGGCCATCTCGATGTAGCCAAGCTGGTTATATGCCAGCACCCAGTTCGGGTCGACGGCCAGGAGTTCCTGGTTGCAGCTCGCGGCTGCCACCCAGTCGCCGCGAGCAAAGACCTCGATGCAGCGGTAGTTGATCGCCCAGGCATCTTTGGGCTCTGCGGCCAGGTACTCGTCGAGCAGACGCGCCGCCTCCGAGGTCTTCCGCTCCCGGCGGGCGAGCGTGTAGCGGACGCGGAACTGCTCGTGCGGCTTAAGCCGCTCAAGGTCGGCCTTGCGGAGCTCGTCAAGCGCCTGCTTCGCCTGCTGCTTGTCCATCATGGAATCGACGAGCATGAGCCGGGCGGCGATGAAATCGGGGTCGAGCTCGAGGGCTTTCGTGTAGTGGCCGACGGCCTCGTTGTGGTAGAGCTTCATCGCCGCCTGAATTCCCAGCTCGAGCTCGGCAATCGCCGCGGGTGACGCGCTCGTCCAACGCTCCTGCGGCCGCAGCGCCACCACCGCCACCGTCAGGATTGACGCCGCGAGCCCTGCACCCGCGATCCAGAGCCAACGCTTCACGAGAACCTCCACGCCACCACCAGCCTACACGACTCGCCACGAAACGAGCACACGCCAACTCGCGCGAGTCAGCTCGCCTCACACTACTTACGCACGCGCCGGGGCGAGGTTTCGCGGCAGAACGACTTAGTCCAGCTCCTCGAGCTGCTCGTGGAAGACGATCCCACGGCGGGCGAGCTCGTCCATCACGAGCGCATAGCAGGAGGGCTCGCGCCCGAGCAGCTCGGGCGGCGCCACGCCCTGCTCCTGCCAGGCGCCGCGGGCAAGCACGCGCACGAGGGCGGTGCAGGTGTAGCCGGTGGTGCGAGCCATCGAGGTGGTCCCCGTCACCGGGTCATAGCGGTCGAGGAGGTCCACCTGCAGGCGGACGGGCCGTCCGTCTCGCAGGCCCTCGGCGAGCACCCGCATGACCGTGAAGTCCTCGTCGCCTTCCTTGAGCTCCCAGGCCGGAAAAAGGAGACGCGCGGTGAGGTCGCGGGGGCGAACCGTGGCGCCCTCGACCATGATCGGGTCGGTGGAGAAGAAACCGGCCTCGCGCAGGATGCGCATCTTCTCGACATGGCCGGGGAAACGCATCGTCTTTTCCTGCATGAAGGGCGCCTTCATCGTCCGCAGCAGGGTGCGCAAGCCGTCGGTGATGAAGGCCTCGAGCGTGCCGATGGCAGGGAACTCGATCAGCTCCGTCTCGGCCATCGCCGGCACGCTGACCACCACCCCGTGCGTGACGTAGCGCGCCGGCCGGGTGTACTCCTCGACGACGTCGGCGGGAGAAAACGGCGCCTTGTACTCCCAGGGCCAGGTGCGCACCACCGGCAGCCCGCCGACGTAGCACAGGAAGCGATCGACCCGCTGCCATTCGGCGCCGATGCGGCCGGCGATCAAGTTGCTGCAGCCGGGCGCCACGCCGGCGTCGACCCCCGCCCGCACCCCGCGCACGCGCGCGAGCGAGTCGAGGAGCAAGGGATCCTCGGGAAGACCCGAGATGTCCACGATGTCCTTGCCCGCCTCGATCACCGTCTGGAGGGTGG
>JAZDGE010000376.1:0-5426 GCA_043807175.1 Acidobacteriota bacterium | reverse complement strand
CCGCGACCCAGGGGGTAGCTCGCCTCGCTCGCAATTGGGGTTGGGGGTTAGGGGTTGGGGATTTGGGAACGGCGACACCGGACTTAGGGCTCGCGCAGGAATAGGTTCCGAGCTATCGCGCCCAGATTTGGGCCAGATTCGTTCCGGGCGAGGAAGCGCAACCGCAGGCGTAGCAGCGCTACGTTGAGGATTGTGCGACGCGGCCCGGGGCGAAGATGGCCCGAAGATGGGATGCGAGAGCCGGAAGTTATTTCTGCGCGAGCCCTTGCTGCGCAGTGAACGCCTGAGCGCCGCTGGCGGCTTTGCGGAATCGCAGTCGCGCCACGAGCTTGGCACCGTCTCGATGCTCGAGACTCCCCGAGGTTCGTGCTGCGGTCTTGAGCTGTTTCTCCCCAACCCCTAACCCCCATCCCCGCCGTTGTTTGTGCAAGTCCCGCGACGTGATCCTAGCCCGCGGTGAAGACCAGGTCGAGGTGATGCCGGCCGCGCAGCCGGCTCGCGATCTCGGCATCCTCGGCGGGAACGCTGGCGGCGCCGTCGTCCTCCAGGATCCAACCCGCGTAGCCACGCTCCCGGTACCAGGCAAGGTATGCGGCCGGCGTGGTGTTGCCCAGATCCCGCAGGTTTGAAGGTGCGAGCTCGGTGAGGACGATGGGATGGTCGCGCAGGATCGCCCGCTCCATCCCGCGCAGGGCGCGCGGCTCGAAGCCCTCGATGTCGATCTTGATGAGGTCGATCCTCTGCTCCGGAAAGTGCTCGTCCCAGCACAGCGCCCGCACCGACTGGAAGGTTGGCTCGGCGCCATGCACCAGGCGGTCCAGGCGAGCGCGGTCCTCATGGGTGAAGCGCGCGCCGCTATTGGCGGCGTTGCCGCAGTCACTCAGGATCAGCTCGCCGTCGGCGTCGGAGGCGGCCGCCTCGATCACCTCCACCGCCAGATCGGGCGGATTGAGCGAGAGCGAGAGCCTCATCAGCGAGGCATTGCGGGGGTCGGGCTCGAGCGCGAAGACACGACCTTCCGGCCGGACGAGGTGGGCGGCGTGAAGGGCGTGAAAGCCGATGTTGGCGCCGACGTCCACCACGCACATCCCGGGTCGCAGCGTCCGCCGCAGATAGGCGGCGACATGGGGCTCGTAGGTGTCCTCCTGGAGGAGATCCCAGCCCACCCCGAGGTCGCCCGCCGCGCAGGCGATGACGAACAGGCCGCCCAGCACCGGAAACACCAGGTTCGCGCCCTCCGGCCGCAGGTCTTGCCGGGTAATCCCGTCGAGCAGATAGCGGTACGCGGTCTTGCGGAAGCCGGCGAGGGCGAGATCCCGCGCGACGCGCCGCCGCTCGGCGGCCGCCAAGCCGCGGCCGCGAACGAGGCGGCAGGCGAGGTCGAGCAGAGCTGCCCTGGCGAGCGTCCTCACGGCGCTCACGTGGGGCGCCTAACTGTGCGACACCGTCTCAAGACGGGGTTGATCCTTGGGTCCCTGCCGCGATGAGAGCCGCGCACCGCCAGGAGCCTACCTCGACGCCGAGTCCCCTGCTCCACGGGCGCGTCGCCCGAGCTCTCCCGCAGCCGCGGCTGGATTCCTGCCCCCATCCTCCACCCCTCGTCGGCCCGCTCGCGCGCGTGCACGGCAGCCCCGGGAAGCCGGCCCCTCCGGCCGGACCCTCTCATGCACAACCACCTCAGGCTACCACGGCGCCACCCAATCGAGTCGATGAGATTGACAATCCCGTTCCTCGCCCTACGATGGAGCAAAAGCACGGTCACCGCTCGGTGGCCGAAGCAGGGAGGTTCCCATGGGTCGCAGTTGGTTGGCCGTCACTGCGCTCGTCGCCATCGCCCTCACCGGCGCCGCGCCCGTCTGCCCGACGAGCACGGGCTCGAGGCCCGACTTCGTGGCGCCGTTCGTCCCCCAGGGTGGGTTCGAGGTCCGGGCGCTGGTGGGCGGTGTCTGGCAGCGAGTCGGAGAGATTTCGTGCGACCGGTTCTTCCGTGAACGCGCCCTCCAGCTCCCTTCCGGCGCCCTCGGCGAAGGGCCGGTGAGGGTTCGCCTGGTGCAACATGGCGGCGGTGCAGCCCACATCGACGCGATCTCGCTGGGCGAGACGCCGCCGAGCCGCGTTGACGGCGCGCGCGATCCCGCTGCCATCGCCCTCGTCGCGCGCCGCGACAACGACGTGGTGGATGCCTTCGGGACTATGCTCGAGCTGAGCTTCCCCGCCAGCCAGCAGGGCGGCGCGCTTCGCCTGTGCGCCCGGGTCGAGGGGAAGATCATCGAAGGCTCGCCGTTCGCCTTCCCACCGTTGAACACGTTTCAGCCGATCGGACCTGACTCGGCGTTCTACCCCTACCGCCCCACCGACGCCGCTGCCGCGCCCTTCCTGTCCGAGGCGCTCGACCCGCAGCAGGCGCTGTTCGCTGAGCTTTGCATGCCCACCTCCGGGCATCCCACGGGCATCACCTACGGCTGGGTCGCCAACGACCGCCACATGCTTTACGCCGCCGTCGAATTCACCCCCGACAACACCTGCGACGGTAGCAAGGACTGGTCCAGCGTCTTCATCCGCCGCGGCGACCAGGTCAGGGAGTTCCGCGTTTCCGAGAACGAGACGCGCTGGGGGCACCCGAGCTTCCTCGCAACCGCCCGCGCCAGCTACCATCACAAGCTGTACACCTTCGCCATCCCCTTCTCGGAGCTCGGCATCGAGAGCGCCCGCGAGGCTGGCGAGCTCAAGATCGCGTTCGCCGCCTACGGGACCGCATTTGTGACCTTTCTCACGCCGACATCCATCGACTTCGGCGCCATCGCTGCCGGTCACATGTCGCTCCCGCACACGGTGCTCGTCACCAACACCTTCCCAGGCACCAACATTACGCTCGGCACGCCGTGGTCCACCCGCACCGGGCCCGACTCCGGCGTTTTCTTGCTCTCACCCGGCAGTTGCAGCGACGGCCTCCTGATCCCGCCCCTCGGCACCTGTCAGTTCCAGGTGACCTACGCCCCGGCATCGGTCGGTCCCGACAGCGACGGCATCGTGGTTCACGGCACGCCGCAGAACGGCCTGCCGTTTCAGTACACGCTTGCGGTCGAGGGCCAGGCGGTCGAGCCCGTGCCCGCCCTCGCCCACCTGGGCCTTGCGCTGCTGGCCGCGGCGCTGGCGATCGTGGGGATGCTCTTGATACGCCGCCACTAGGAGCGCTTACGCGAGGTGGCCGTCCGCCCGATTAAGCCCGAAGCGGTCTCCAAAACGGTTCGGGGGTGCAATGCCCGCACGGCGCGGGCTTGAAAGCCAAGGAGCGTGATGGCCAAACCAACCTACCCCGTCCCCGCCCCGCCGGTGATATCGCTGCTCGATCTCTCCGGCCGCGTGGCGATCGTAACCGGCGCCGGCAGCGGGCTGGGGACGGGCGTCGCGAGCCGCTTCGCCCAGGCAGGAGCGGCGGTCGTGGTTCACTACCGCACAAGCGAGCGGGGGGCCGAGGACGTCGTGGGCACGATCACGGCCGAGGGTGGGAAGGCGAGGGCGCTTCAAGGTGATCTCACCACCAGGGTTGGCGCCGAGGCACTTCTGGCTGGAGCGCTGGCGGCGTTCGGCCGCGTCGACGTGCTGGTCAACAACGCGGGTCTGTATCGGCAGACCGGCCTGCTCGAGATGAGCGAGGCAGACTGGGACCTCATCGTCGACGCCAACCTGCGCACGGTGTTCCTCGCCACCCAGGCGGCGGCGCGGCAGATGATCGCGCAGGGCGGGGGCGGGGCGATCGTCAATATCGCCTCGATCGAGAGCCTGAACCCCGCCCCCGGCCACACCCACTACGACGCCGCCAAGGGCGCAGTGCTCATGCACACGCGCGCCGCCGCGCAGGAGCTTGCGCCCCATGGCATCCGCGTCAACGCCGTCTTGCCCGGGCTGATCTGGAGAGAAGGCCTCGAGCAGACATGGGCCGACGGCGTGGATCGCTGGCATCGCCGCGCCCCGCTGGAACGTATGGGCATGCCCGAGGACGTCGCCGACGCCTGTCTTTTCCTCGTCTCGCCGGGGGCCCGCTGGATCACTGGCGCCAACCTCGTGGTGGATGGCGGCATGCTCATCCGCCAGGCGTACTGACGGCAGGTCCAATGCATATCACTGCCGAGCAGGTGATCCGCCACTTCGGCCTCACGCCGCTACCCGGCGAGGGCGGCACGTTCCGCCAGAGCTATGTCGCGGGTGAGCGGATCCCGCACCACGCGCTGCCCACCCGTTACCTTCACGACAAGCCCTTTTCGACCGCCATTTACTACCTCCTGACCGATGCCCCGGACTCCTTCTCGGCGCTCCACCGCCTCCCGACCGACGAGGTGTACCACTTCTACGCGGGCGATCCGGTCGACATGCTGCTGCTGCACCCCGACGGACAGGGGGAGCGGGTACGCCTCGGCGCCGACTTCCTCGGCGGAGCGCAGGTGCAGCTCGTGGTGCCCCGCGCGACCTGGCAGGGCTCGCGCCTCGTCGCCGGCGGGAGCTGGGCGCTGCTCGGCACGACGATGGCGCCCGGCTACACGGATTCGGACTACGAGGGCGGCGAGCGAGCCGCACTGCTCGCGCGCTACCCGGTGTTTTCCGCCGAAATCCTCAGCCTCACGCGCTCATGATCGCGTCAGACACAGCCTCCGCGACCACTGCCCCCGCCATCCGCCTGCTGCTGCTGCTCGCCGACACTCAACTCGGCTTCGACCTGCCCGCGCGCCCGCGATCGGATCGGCCGCGCCGCGGCAGGCCGCCGATCTCGAAGTAGAATCAAGGTATGGAGCTCGCGAGCGGGGCCAAGGTGGGGGGCTACGAGATCCTCGAGCCGCTTGGTCGCGGTGGTCAGAGCCAGGTCTACAAGGCGCTCGACCTTGCCCTCAAGCGCGTGGTCGCGCTCAAGCTCCTCTCCGAGCGTTTCGTGGGCGACGAGATCGCCCGCCGGCGCCTGCTCCTGGAGGCCCGCACCCTCTCCACCTTCAGCCACCCTGGAATCGCCACCGTCTTCCAGATTGGCGAGATCGACGGGACACCCTACATCGCGATGGAGTACGTCGAGGGGCAGACTCTCCAGAGCCGCCTGCGCGAGGGGATGCTCACGGCGGCGGAGGCTCTGCGGTTGCTGGTCGAAATTACCGAGGCCGTCGGCTACGCCCACGGCAAGGGTGTCCTCCACCGCGATCTCAAGCCCGGCAATGTGGTGGTCACACCGGAGGGACACGCCAAGCTGCTCGACTTCGGTCTCGCCAAGCTGACCTCGGAGTCGCTGCGCGAGCGCATGAGCGTGGCGGACGAGGTCACCTCCGCCGGCTCGATGGTGGGCACGGTCTCGTATGTCTCGCCGGAGCAGGCGCGCGGCGAGGAGCTCGATGCGCCGAGCGACCTCTGGGCGCTCGGAGTGATCCTCTACGAGATGCTGTCGG
>JAZDGE010000375.1:0-6853 GCA_043807175.1 Acidobacteriota bacterium | reverse complement strand
CCTCCGGTTGCGCTTCCTCGCCCGGAACGAATCTGACCCAAATCTGGGCGCGATAGCTCGGAACCTATCCCTGCGCGAGCCCTTATCCCGGCCCCGGTCGCCAAGCCAGGGTGGCGCTCGCAGAGGTAACCAACTGGTTTTCGGGCCAGCGGCTCCGAGGGTATAGTTGTTCGTGGGGGTACCGGCGACGAGCCGCCAACACCGCTTTACACCCTGCATCGGCCGCGAGCGGGGCCGCCGGGTGCGTGCCGCGCTCGGCTGGCTTGCGGCCGCGCTCGTCGCGGCTGGGCAAGCTCGCGCGCTCAACCCGGCCAGGCGGATCGATCAGTACGGGCTGGATGTCTGGCAAATCGAGCAGGGACTGCCGCAAAACTCGGTGCGGGCGGTACTCCAGACCCGTGACGGCTACCTCTGGCTCGGCACCTACGAGGGCCTGGTCCGCTTCGATGGCGTCAGCTTCACCGTGTTCAACACCCGCACCACGCCGGCGCTGCGCAACAACGGCGTCCTCGCCCTTCATGAGGACGCCAGCGGTGGGCTCTGGATCACCACCATGGAGGGAGGCCTGGTGGCCTACGACGGCGCGGTATTCCGGGACGCCGGCGCCACCGCGCACCTCCCCGCCGGCTACGTGGTGGCGCTGGCCGACGCGCCCCCGGGCGGCGTCTGGCTTGGCCTGGTCGGTGCCGGCGTCCTGCGTGTCGATGGTCGCACAGGCATCGCCGAGGCGGCGCCGCCAGGCCTTGGGAGCGCTCAGGTGAGCGCGGTTCTCACCGGTGGAGATGGCTCGTTGTGGGTCGGCACCGCCGACCACGGGCTCTTTCACCTCGCGAACGGCGCCTGGTCAAACCTGACCATCGAGCAAGGGCTCTCGAGCGACCATATCAGCGCCTTGCTGCACGGCCGCGACGGCTCACTCTGGGTGGGGACCAGCGACGCCGGTCTGAGCCAGATCCAGGGCGGCCGCGTGCGGCACTTGACGACAGCCGATGGCCTTGCGCATGCCAGGGTCGCCAGCCTGTGCGAGGATCGCGACGGCAACCTGTGGGTCGGCACCAACGGCGGGCTGAGCCGTTTGTCCGGCGGGATGCTCACCTCCCTCACGACCTCTGCCGGGCTCACCGACCGGGTCGTGATGGCGCTCTGCGAAGACCGCGAAGGGAGCCTGTGGATCGGCACCCTCGGCGGCGGTCTCAACCGGCTCAAAGACGGCAGCTTCGTCCCACTGGGCATGCGCCAGGGGCTGGCCTCTGCGGACGTGCGGGTGATTCACGAAGGGCGGCGCGGCGACATCTGGGTGGCAACCGAGTCCGGAGTGGCGCTGGTGCGCGGTGGTCACGTGGCCGACGCGCCGTCGGCGCAGGTCGTGGCCGGCGATCGCATCTACACCCTCACGGAGGACAGGCGGGGTCGTCTCTGGATCGGCTCGCGCGCCCACGGCCTGGTATGCATCGATGGCGGCCGCATCGCCCACTACGGAACGAAGGACGGGCTGCACGACGATCAGGTCAGCGCGATCCTGGAGCGGCGGGATGGCTCGATGTGGTTCGGGACCCGGGGCGGGGCAGTACACCGCTTCGATGGCGGGCGCTTCGTGCCGCTGGCGGGTCCCAACGGGCCGGTCCTGGGGCAGGTCAGCGCGCTGCTGGAGAGCCGCGATGGGGCACTCTGGATCGGGACGCTGGCCGGCCTTTGGGCCGTCGAGCAGGCGAGGGCGGTCCCTTTCGGCGGCGGCAGAGGGCTTGCGAGCCGTCTCATCTTCTCGCTCTACGAGTATCGCTCAGGCGACGTGTGGGTGGGTACCTACGGCGACGGACTGTTCCGCTATCGCGCTGGCGCGTTTTCGGCGCTCACCATGCAGCAAGGGCTGCTCGACGACGTGGTGTACCAGACCCTCGAGGACGACCTCGGCTTTCTGTGGCTTTCATCCAACAACGGAATCTCACGGGTGAGCCTGGCCAGCCTCGAGGAGGTTCTTGCCGGACGGTCGAAACGACTCGAATGCCAAGGCTTCGATCGCGAGGACGGAATGCCGAGCCGGGAGTGCAACGGTGGCTACCAGGGGGCGGGATGCCGCACGCGCGACGGCCGGCTCTGGTTTCCAACCATCCGCGGCGTCGCCATCGTCGATCCCGCGCACCTCGTGCACAACTCCTTGCCGCCGCCAGTGCGGATCGAGGAGGTCCGCGTGGACCAGCGATCCCTCCCGGTTGCCAGCCCGCTCGTGCTTGCCCCGGGGAGCCGCAGCCTGGAAATCCGCTATGCCGCGCTTTCGTACCTTGCCCCCGGACGTGTCCGCTTCTCCTACCGCCTCGAAGGTTTTGAACCGGCGCCTCACGATGCCGGCGGCCGGCGAGTCGCGTACTACACCAAGCTCCCGCCGGGTACGTTCCGTTTCCACGTCACCGCCTGCAACGATGACGGGGTGTGGAACGACGAGGGGGCGGTGCTCGTGATCGTGCAACGACCGTTCTTCTACCAGACGAAGGTGTTTGCGGCGCTGGTCACGCTGGCGGCGCTCGCTTTCTCCGGGGCTGCCTTCTCGCGACGGGTCCGGCGCCTCAAGCGGCGCCAGCGTGAGCTGGAGCAGCTTGTGGACGCGCGGACCGGCGAGCTCGCTGCTGCCAACGTCACCCTGGAGGCGAAAAAGGTCCAGCTCGAGCAGGCCAACGCGATGCTCACGCGCCTCTCGTTCCTGGACGGGCTCACTGCCGTCGCGAACCGCCGCCACTTCGACGAGGCGTTCGAGCTGGAATGGCGCAGGGCGTCCCGCTCCGGCGCCTCGATCGCCTTGATTATCATGGATATCGACGACTTCAAGGCGTACAACGACGAGCTCGGCCACCCCCAGGGCGACGACTGTCTGCGGCAGGTGGCGGGCGCGCTGGCAGCCGGCCTCAACCGCGCCGGCGACCTTCTCGCCCGCTACGGCGGCGAGGAGTTCGTCGCACTGCTGCCCGGCGAGACCGCCGAGCGAGCCGCAGAGGTGGCCGAGAAGCTGCGCGTCCTGGTCGGGGCGCTCGCGCTGCCACATCCCCGCTCGCGGGCAGCGTCGGTGGTGACGTTGAGCTTGGGTGTCGCCGCGGCGTTGCCCAGCGAGCTGGAAGGCCCTGGCGATCTCTTGGCCGCTGCCGACGCCGCGCTCTACCGCGCCAAGAAGGCAGGACGCAACCGTTCGCTGGTCGCGGCGCGCCGGCGGGCCTGATCGAGCACCTCGCCGTAGCGTCCGGCGAGCAAGGGGTTCATCTCCAGCGCGCGCCCGAGCCTTGCCGCCGCCGCGCCGGCGGCTGCTCGCGACCGCGCCTCATCCGCCTCGGCGAGGGCGGCGGCAAGCTGGAGTGCGCCAGCAAGCGCGACCGCATCCGCGAGGCGTGGATTGAGCGCTGCGGCCCTCTCGGCGGCCTCGATCCCGGCTGCGATCCGGGCGCGCGCGTCCCGGTCCTCACTCGCCAGCCAGACGGCCTCGCGCCAGAAGATCTCAGCGGCGAGGAGGAAACCGTTCGCGCTGGTCGCATCGGCGAGGAGCGCACTCGTGGCGGTGGTGGCGGCGCGGGCCCACGAGGCGGTTGGGTCGCCGCCACTCGCGACCAGCCGGCGCGCCTCGAGCAGCTCCAGCTCGGCGGCGGCTTGCAGGTGCAGGGCGCCTGGCTTCTCGAGCCTGGCCGCCTCGCCGAGCGCCTGCGCGGCGGCGCGGATGGCGGGGCCGGCGGGCTGAGTGTGGTCGAGGCGGAATCGGGCCTCGACGATGTGGGCGATCGAGATGGCGACCGGGATCTGCGCCAGCGTGGCGTCGATCGCGCGCGCCGCGGCAAAGGACTCGAGCGCCGCGGCGAGCGTGACGGACGGATCTTCATCCTTCAAGGCCTGATAGGTTGCCAGGGCGCGGAAGGCCAGGCCGCGGTTGAAGCGTGACGGCACATGCTTAGGGTTGAGCGCGATCGCCTTGTCGTAGTGATCGATCGCCGTGCGCAATGCCGGCGTCGGATCATCTCCCTTGCCGATCGCCAGGTCGCCCATCGACAGGTAGGGGTTGCCGAGCATGTTGCGCGGGTAGGGGTCATCGGGCTTCAGCTCGAGAGCGCGCTCCAGCGCCGTGATGGCCGCGCCAAACGTGGCCGTGGCGTCCTCACCACGACGCATCTGGACCTCGCTCAGCGAGTTGAGTGCGGCGCCGAGGTTGTTGAACGCCGCGCCATTCGAGGCGTCCAGCTCGATCGAATGCGTGAAGGCGGAAATCGCCGAGTGGTACGTGGGCCGCGGGTCGCGGCCGGACTTCTCTTCCCAGGTGCCGCGCACCCACAGCGCCGTGCCGAGCGTGTTGTACGCCACCGTGAACTCCGGGCGCGCCTTGATCGCTTCTTCCGCCGCCCGGATCGCGCTGTCGAGCGACGGGCTCGGGTCGAGACCATGGTTCATCTCCCAGTCCGCCTGGATCCGGCTCGAACCGCCCACGCGCAGGTGGGCGAGAACGCTTTTCGGATTGCGTGCAATCGCCTCGGTGGCGAGACGGCGGGCGGCGCCGAGTGCCGGCCTCGGGTCCTGGCCGTGCCGGGCCTGGTACTCGCCCCAGCGTCCCCAGGCATTGGCCTTCCACAGGTAGGCGTCGGCAACCGTCGTGTCTGCCGCGAGCGAGAGGTCTGCGGCGGCAATGGCCTCGTCAAGGTAGGGCTTGAGGTCGCGACCCTGGCCGTAGATCTCGTCTTGCATCACCAGCACCCAGTACCGGGCCAGGGCGACATACGCGTCGGGATTGCTCTGGCCAATTGCAGTCGCCTCTTTGTAGGCATCGCGCGCCTGATTGAGCAGCCCTGCACGCCCGGCATCCGCGCTTGCGCGCGGCTCCCGGGCCTTCGCCTCCAGCGCCTGGCCGGCGAGCAACCTGGCCTCGTAGAGCCAGGCGCCGTGCCGCAAGGCCGATGCGGCGCCATCGAGGGCCGCGTCGTAGCGTTTCTCGAGGAAAGCAATGACCGCTTCGACATACTCCGGCGTAACGAAGTCGCCTTCGCGCGCTCGCTGCAAGTAGCGCACGGCGGGATCGCGGAACGCCTTCTCGACCTCGCTTCGCCGCGCCTCGCGGGCCTGCTTGTTGCGAATCGTGTCCACGATGTCCAGCTCGCGGCCGTAGAGCCGCGCCATCGTGAGCCCCAGCGCGTACGCGACATTCGGGCCCTGCTGCCCGCCGGCCCAGGCCTTTTCGAGCTGCTCCCTGGCGGCGTCGATCTCGCCGAGCGCCAGGTGGCCGCGCCCGAGGGCCGAGGCGGCTGGCGCTGCGGCGATCCTTCCCAGCACGCGGGCACGTTCTTCCACCCACCCCATCTGGCGGCGCACCAGGTTCTTGTCCGGGGTGAGGTCGTGCAGCGGCGAGAGGTGAGCGAAGCGCATCACGCTCTCGATGTGCTCGACATCGCGGCCGAACTCCTGCGCAACGCGCGCCTGTCGCGCCAGGTTCCAGCGCGCGTGGAGCACGGCCCCGCCGGCCGCGAGGACCGCGAGCACGGCGACTCCTGCGATGGCGACGAGCAGCTTGTGCTTGCGCAGCTTCTTCGTCATTCGGTACGCGAGGCTCGGAGGGGTGGCGAGCACTGGCTCACCGTCCAGAAACCTCCCCAGGTCCTCGGCGAGCGAGCGCGCCGACTCGTAACGGCGCAGGGGGTCCTTCTCCAGGCACCTCATCACCACGGTCGCAAGGTCGTCGGGGATTGCCGGGTTGAGCTTGCGCAGGGGTGGCGGCTCGTCATTGATCACTTGCATCATCGTTGTGACCGGGTTCGCTCCCTCGAACGGCGGCCTGCCGCCGAGGACGAAATAGAGGGTAGCGCCGAGCCCGTAGACATCCGAGCGCCGGCCGACCTGGCTCGCCTCGCCCCGCGCCTGCTCCGGCGCCATGAACGACGGTGTGCCCGCCACCGTCCCGGTCACCGTCATCCCTGGCGCCTCGGGGTCGCGGGCGAGGCCGAAGTCGAGCACGTAGGGCTTGGGTTCGGCGCTTTCCGTCTCCTCGATCATGATGTTCGCCGGCTTGAGGTCGCGGTGGATCAGCCCGCTGCGGTGGGCGGCGTGCACGCCCTCGGCAGCGTGCTGGATCACCCGCACCTTCTGCGCGAGCGACAGCTCGTCCGCGACCCGCGACAGCGGCCTGCCCTTGATGAGCTGCATCGCGATGAATGGCCGGCCATCGATGGCGCCGGCGTCATACACCTTGCACACGTTGTCGTGCTCGACCTGGGCCTGGGAGCGCGCCTCGCGCACGAAGCGCGCAAGCATCTCGGGGTCGTCGCGAAAGAGGAGCTTGAGCGCGACGTTTCGGCCCAACATCGGATCGTAGGCGCAGTAGACCTTGCCCATGCCGCCCGCGCCGAGCAGGCCGGCGACCTGATAGCGGCCGAGCATTGCGCCCTCGCCCGGGGGCAGGAAGTCGTTGGCGCCGGCAGGGCTAGGCGCGAGCACCGGAGACGCCGGCGTATCGAGCGCCGCGCTCGCCGGTGTGACCGTCGCGGCAGGGAGCGCGCCCGCCTGCGAGGCCTCGTCAAGGAGGGCCTCGGCCGCCGATTCCTCGATCTTCCCTGCGTCGATCAGCGCCTGGAGCCGGAAGCTCCAGCGCGACGAGGAGGCGGCTGCCCCGGCGGTGGCTTCAGCCAGGCGGCGGTCTTCCGCGTCGATGAGACCATGTCTCAACGCCAGCTCGAGGATCTTGAGCTCGGTCCTCTCGTCCACGCTTTCCCCCCCGGCGTCGCCTGTAAGAGCGCCCTGTTGGGGCCATTCTACTCGCCTGCCCTCGGTGCTTGGAGTGCTCACGTCCTGAAGATCTTGACGAAAAGAGCAAGCTATCCACCGGGCGTTCGGGTGGGGCACG
>JAZDGE010000374.1:0-2249 GCA_043807175.1 Acidobacteriota bacterium | reverse complement strand
GGCTCGCGCCCGTGTAGGCTTCTTGGGCGACGCAGCGGTGCGGCCGCGCTTGGCTGCGGGTCGGCGGCGGCGCGATGGAGGGAGACGGCCGGGGCCTTCGGTGCGCTGGGCGCGGAAGCTCGGTGCGTCCTTTGGGAAGGTAATGATGTGGGCGCCGTCGAGGAGCCGGTCGAGGGACGGGGTCACCTGACTGGCGGCGCCGAGGGCCTGATGCCACTGGTCGAAGCCGAGGTTGGTATGATGATGATGGAGCCGTAGCGATAGCGGCGAGCGACGAGTTCGAAGAAGACACCCGTGTAATCGTGCTCGTGCTTGCGCGGGCTGTTGCCGAGTTCGTCGATGATCAACAGGTCCGGCTTGCACAGCTCGTCGAGGACATCCTCGAACGAGTCATCAGCGAGGGAGGCGTAGAGGCGGCCAAGGAGCGCGAAGGAGCGCACGAAGCGCACGCGGTAGTTGGCCAGGGTCATGATACGCTCGCGGTTGAGCGTCGGCTGTTTGGCGAAGTTGTAGTCTTCGAGGCGGAGGATCTCGGGGAACTCGGCCTCGGAGAGCCGCTTGTTGATTGATGGCGGTCTCCTTGCGCGCCAGCACCTCGGCCTCGGCGACGCGCAACAGGAAGGCCTCGGAGCGGAGCTTGAGGGTGGCGGCCTGCTCCAGGTGATGGTCAAGGTTTTGCGCCGCGTGGCGCAGGTGCAGGCGGCGTAGGTACTCCAGCAGTCGGTCCCTCTCCTCGGTCGCCATGATGTTGGTCCTCCTGTGGCGCGGTGGTGGTGGTCGCGTCAGGTGGGGCGGCGGGGGCGGCCTCGACGCGCTCGACAAGGCGCTGGTAGTCGTCGAGACAGCGCTGGTGCGAGCCCGCGCCCTTGAGGTAGGCCGCGACGGCAGTGGGCACGCTCGCGGCCGTGGTGACATTCGGTGGCGGTGCAGGTGGCGGCTTGGCGGCGACGATGCGGTCAACCGCCTGATAGCTGTAGGCACCGTAGCGAGCCGCGTGACGCAGCGCCTCGGCGACGCGCACAACGCCGACCCGACCGGCGAGCTTCAGGATGCGGCTCATGTGATAGCCAGCGGCGCCGCGGTGGGCCTCGCACAGGCCCTCGATGAAGCCCTCGGCTGCACTGCCGAGGCGCAGAAACTGTGCCTTGAGGGCATGGCGGCTCGTCGAGGTGCGACGAAACTCCGCCTCGTGCTCCGGCAGGATGTGACGACCAAAGCGGCCCGACTGAACCTGGTGCTCGGCGACCGTCTCGCCGCCCACCTCGATCTCGAGCCTTCCTTCGAGGACGCGGACCCATGCCTGGTGGCCAGCGTAGCGCGGCGGCACCGAGTAGCGGTGGTTCAGGTAGGCGACGCAGAAGTCGTCGCCGACGAGGTGCGGCTCGCGTACAGCGGCATCGAAGCCGCGCGGCGGCAGCCCGATGAGGTGCGGGCGCTCCTCGTCGAGGAGGTCCTGGGGTCGGCGCTGCGTCGTGCGGTGGATGCGCACACGCGCAGGTAGCCCCCAAATACGCGATCACCGAGCTGGCCCGCGCCCTGAACGTACCTCGAGACGAGGTGATCCGCTCGCCGCGCCTGGCTCAGTTGATGCGCTTCTCCATCTCCATCTCCGACGCCCGTGGCTACCACGCGTTGTGGATCTGACCCGCCCCGGTCGATGTCGCGAAATCGCAAATAAGTTGCACGTTTGTTGACCCCCACGCAGAATCCAGGCACAGCTGCCAGTAAGAGGCGACAGGTATGGTGGACAACTACAACGATGAAATGGATGCCGAGCAGACTGCGGCAGTCGACTACACAACCGAAGCAATAGCAGGGCCCGATCAGGGGCGTGCCTATCTGATCGTACTGAGCGGCCCCGCATCGGCGAAATGCTCGAGGTGACCAATGGCCTGACCATCGGTCGGGCACCGGAGGCGGGCTTTCCGGTCGATGATGAGGGAGTCTCGCGGATCCACATCCGTCTGAATGTCAGTGGAGGGGGCTCCGTATCGGTCACGGACATGGGCAGCCGGAACGGGATGTATGTGAACGGTCTGCACGTCGAGGTGAGCGACTTGCACGACGGCGACAAGATCCTGATCGGCACGACCACCATCCTGAAGTGCTCCTACGCCGACAAGATCGACGAGGCCTACCAGCAGCAGATGTACAACTCGGCGCTGCGCGACTCGTTGACCGGGCTCTACAGCCGGCGCTACTTCCTGGATCAACTGGAAGCCGAGCTCAGCTACGCGAGGCGGCATCAG
>JAZDGE010000373.1:0-3295 GCA_043807175.1 Acidobacteriota bacterium | reverse complement strand
CTACGAGCGGTCGCTGCTCACCCTCACCGTTCCCGCTGCATTCTCTTACCGCGGGGAAGGCACGGTGGTGCCGTTCAAATTCAACAACCACATTCCGCAGGTGGAGGGAGAGATCGACGGCATCCCCGGCAAGTTCGACATCGACACCGGGAGCCGCTCATCGCTCAGTCTCCTGAGGCCGTTCGCCGAGAAGCACGGGCTCAAGGACCGTTATGCGGCGAAGATCGAGGCCGTGACGGGGTGGGGAGTCGGGGGCGCCGCGCGCGGCCTGCTGACGCGCGCCAAGGTGCTCAAGCTCGGCTCCGTCGCGATCGATGGCCCGGTCATAGAGCTGTCGCTGCAGACCAAGGGGGCGTTCACCGACCCCTACGTCGCCGGCAATGTCGGCGCCGGGGTGCTCAAGCGCTTCAACCTCACCTTCGACTACTCGCGCCAGCAGCTCATCTTCGAGCGCAACGGCAACGACCGCCTGCGCGACGGGTACGACCGCGCCGGCATGTGGCTCAACCTGGCTGACGGCGCCTTCGAGGTCAAGGACGTGATCGCCAGCGGACCGGCGGCCGTGGCCGGGCTCAAGGTCGGCGACCGCATCCTCGCGATTGACGGCCGGACTCCGGAGCAGCTCCCGCTGCCGGAGGCCCGGCTCAGGCTGCGCGCCCAGCCGGCCGGCACCGAGGTCCGGCTGACCGTCGCCGCCAGCGACGGCGCGAAGGAAGTCGTGCTGGTTCTGAAGAACCTCGTGTAGCCGCGGTTCGGCGACCGACCGGAGGTTCTACAGCACCATCCGGTTGAGCGGGTCGCGGGTCTCGCCGACCGAGGAGACGCGGATTGCCGCCTCCTCGCCGACCGGGCAGCGGTTCTCGCAGATGCCGCAACCGATGCACCTGGCGGCATCGACGAGCGGCCGCTGGAGGTGGATCGTCTGGCCGCTGCGGCCAGGCTCGTCGACCTCATCGAACCAGATCGCCTTCGGGTCGGTGGGACACATCTCCTCGCAGACGATACAGGAGGTCCTCATCGCCCAGGGGAGGCAGCGGCCCCGGTCGACAAAGGCGGTGCCGATCGAGACCGGCGGCTTGCCGTCGTAGCCGGCCTTGCGGGCCGGGGTGAGGCGGGTGATCGCGCCGCTCGGACACACCTCGCCACAGCGCGTGCAGGCGAGCTCGCACCAACCGCGGCGAGGGACGAGCACCGGCGACCAGAACCCCTCCACGCCTGCCTGGCCAATCGCCGGGTGGAGCGCGCCGGTCGGGCAGGCCTGCTGGCAGAGCGAGCACTTGAGACAGCGTTGCAAAAACTCCGGCTCGGCAAGCGCCCCGGGGGGCCTGATCAGACGCGCGCGCGCCGCGTCACGTCCCCCTCCGGCGGCGCGCAGCAGCGGCGCCACGGCGAACGCGCCGAGCGCACTGCCGAGGAGGTAGCGGCGCGCAAGGTCGGGCTGGCGCGGCGGCGCTCCGAGCGGCGGCAGGAAGCGGTAACCGATCGCGCTTTCCGGACAGCCGGGGAGGCAGTTGAGGCAAACGTGGCACTCGCCGGCGCGGTGCTCGCCCAGCGGCTCGTCCGCCCCCTGGCAGGCAAAGGTGCAGAGCACGCAGTTGTTGCAGGCATCGCCGCGGCGAGTGATGCGAAAGAGTGAGAAGCGGGCGAAGACGCCGAGCAGGGCGCCGAGTGGGCAGAGGGCCCGGCAAAAGAGTCGAGGAATCCAGCGGCTGGCGATCACGATGGCGAGGAGGAGGGAAGCCGCCAGCCAGCCGCCCGGGACCGGCCGCCCGCCGGGCAGGACCGGCCACAGGCCCGATGCCAGCCCGCGGGCGAGCAGCGAGAGAGGGTCGAGCAGGCCGGCCTGCAGCGTGCCGGCCAGCGCCGCGACCAGCAGGGCGACGAGCGCGTAGTGCTTGAGCGCGAACCAGCGGCGGTAGCGGTTGACCATGAGGCTCTCGCGTTTGGAGCGCGAGGTGAGCAGCCAACTGGAGAGCTGCTGGAGGGTGCCGAGCGGGCAGATCCAGCCGCAGAACACGCGGCCAAAAAGCAGCGTCAGGGCGATCAGCACGAGAAACCAGATCAGCGCGCCGGGCAGCGTCCCCGCCGCCATCGTGACGCCAATCGCCGCCAGCGGGTTGGCGTGAAAGAAAGCGGAGAAGGGGAGGTCGCGCAGGTCGCCGGCAGCGAGGCGGGCAAGCAGCCAGGAAAACAGCACGAGGAAAAACGCCTGGTAGAGGATGCGGATCCGCCTCATGGCCGGGCACCGGAGTCTTGAAGGCGGGCTCCGGGCTCCGGGCTCCGGGCGCTGGGGAAGCAACGGCGGGGTCCGGGCTCCGGGTGTCCCGTATCACCCCCCATCGGCGTCAGGTCACCCTCAAACAACCCTCTGGTGCGGAATCCTTGTTCGCGTGTCCTGTAGCGATTCTCGCGGCGGCTTGTGGGGCAGGCGCTCCGCGCCTGCGTTTTCGCCCGCGCTGTCGGCAAAGCACGCGCGGAGCGCGTGCCCCACGGCTCCACGCGATAGGGGCAGGCTCCTGGCTTGACACCTGTTGCCTGTCTCCCTCGGAGCCCGGCGCCCTGAGCCCGGAGCCCGGTCATCATCCGGAAAGCTCCTGCACCAGCGAGACATCGCCGCGGCCGAGGCCGCGCTGCTCGGCCTCGGCGAGGAAGCCAAGGCTGTGCGGCGCCAGGCCGAGCTGCGCCGCTCCCCAGGCGTCACATGCCACCGGGTCGGTGCCGGCGGCGACGGCGCCCACCGCGCGCACGTCTGCAAGGCTCCCGCCCTGCGGGCCGCTGGCGAGCAGCACGCGCGTCGCATCCATCACGGTCAAGGTGGGGCGGAAGGTCGCGCCGAGCTCCGCAGTGGCGCGGTGAATGCTCTGATGCAGCCGGTTGCGACCACGGCCGAGGACGCCGAACCAGTTCTTCATCCCGAGGGTGGCGCGGGAGAGGCTGTGGTGCTTGACCACCGGCACGTTGATGACGCGGTCGACCTCCCAGAGGAGGTCAATCACCTCGAGGCCGCCGGCAAGGCCGGCGAGCGCGGCGGGAACGAGTCGCAACTGCTGCGCCTCGATCACCTCTGCGCCGGCGCCGGCCGCGGCGGCCGCGAGTCCCGAGCGGGCGAAGCAGCGGCGGGGGTCGTTGCAGGAGATGTCGGTCACGATGACGCGCGCCGCCCCGGCCGCCCGGCACAGTGTGACGAGCTCGGCGATCACCGCCGGGTCGGTGTTGGCGGCCTGCTCGGGGAGACGGTCCCAGCCGATGTTCGGCTTGATCAGCACGCGCTCGCCGCGGCCGACGAAGCGCTCCA
>JAZDGE010000372.1:0-3164 GCA_043807175.1 Acidobacteriota bacterium | reverse complement strand
ACCAGCTCTCCTGCCCTTGCTCGCCGCCGTCCGGTCGAGGCGGCGCCGGGCGAGGCCTGGGAGCAGATCGCCGACAAGCCCAACCTCGACGTGGTGCTGGGCCATCCCGGCGATCTGCGCCGCGAGGACGCGGACTTCATCGCGGCGTTGCTGGCCAACTCGGTGCTCGGCGCCTCGACGCTTTCCTCGCGCCTGGGCCAGCGGATTCGCGACCGCGAGGGGCTGACCTACGGGGTGATCTCGCGCTTCTTCGGCGCCTCGCTGGTCGACGGTCCCTGGGCGATCACCTTCTCGGTGGCGCAGCACAACCTCAAGCAGGCCCTTGCGGCGGCGCGTGAGGAGGTCGAGCGGCTGCTGCAGGACGGTCCCGAGGAGACCGAGCTGGCGGACGAGCGCGAGGCGATGGCGGGCACCTACCGACTCTCCCTCGCCACTCCGGGCGGACTCGCGCGCGAGCTCTCTCGTCTGGCCCGGCATCGCCTGCCGCTGGCGAAGCTGGATGAGCTTCCCGGGGAGGTTCTGGGCACCTCGCGGGAGGCGGTGCTGGCGGCGGCGCGGCGCCACCTCTCACCCGCGCAGCTCTCGATGGCGGTCGCCGGCGACCTCGTTGACCCGCGCAGCGAGCCGGACTAGCATCCAGGCGATGCTTCGTGAGCTGGAAGTCCGGGATCTCGGGATCATCGATGCGCTCCTGATCGAGTTCCTGCCGGGCTTTGTCGTCCTTACCGGCGAGACGGGGGCGGGCAAGTCGCTGCTCGTTCAGTCGCTGCAACTGCTCGCCGGGGAGCGGGCGGACGCCGAGCAGGTCCGGGCAGGAAGCGAGCGCCTGCTGGTGCGGGGGTGCTTCTCGACCCCGACCGCGGCGGCCGCCGTGCACGCCCTCGAGGAGCTTGGCGTGGGTGGTGGCGGCGAGCTGGTAGTGCGCCGCGAGGTCGGAGCCCAGGGGCGCTCGCGCGCCTGGATCAACGATACGCCGGTGACGGCCGGGACCCTCCAGCGGCTGGCGCCCTACCTCTTGTCGATCCACGGCCAGCACGAGCAGCGGGGCCTGGCTGATCCCGACACTCACCTCGCCCTCCTCGACGAGGCGGGCGATCTAGGTGAGCCCCGCGCCGAGGTCGCGGCCAGTTTCGGGGAGTGGCTGGCGGTGTGCGAACGGCTTGCGGCCCAGCGCGCGGCCCTCGCGACCCGGCGCGACCGGCTCGATGTCATCGAGTTTCAGGTTCGGGAGATCACCGCCGGCCGGATCGAGGGGGGAGAGGACGAGAGGCTGCGCGAGGAGCGCGCGCTGCTGCGCCATGCGGAGAGGATCGGGGAGCTGGTGGTGGGGGCGCGCGGCGCGCTTGGCGAGGGCGGCGGCGCTCACCTGGCACGGGCGGGGAAGGCCGTGCGCGAGCTCGAGCGCCTCGGCGTGGGCGTGGGCGAGATCGCCGCCGGGCTCGAGCAGGCGCAACTGCTCGCCGAGGAGGCCGAGGTCGAGCTCGGCCGGCTCGCCGACAAGGTGCGGTTCGATCCGCCCCGCCTGGAGGCAGTCGAGGCGCGACTCGCGCTGCTCGAGCGGCTCGCCCACAAGTATGGCGGGAGCCTGGCTGCAATCGGCCAGCACCACGCCCGGCTGGTCAAGGAGCGCGAGCAGCTCGCAGCGGTGGAGGACGAGATCGCCTGCCTCGAGGAGGACTCTCGTGCCCTTGCGGAGCGGTATCTGGCGCTCGCGCAGCGGCTTTCGGCGCGCCGTCACAAGGCGGCTCGCCGATTCTGCCAGGAGGTGGAGCGGGTGCTGGGCGCGCTGGGCATGCCCCGGGTTCGCTTCGAGCTGCGCCTGGAGCGGCGTTCGGCGGAGAATGGCAACCGTGACGACGAGCTCGCTTCGGCCAGCGAGGACGGCCTCGATGTCGCCGAGCTCTGGACCTCGGCCAACCCGGGCGAGGCGCCACGCCCGCTGGCGCGGGTCGCCTCCGGCGGCGAGCTGTCGCGCATCCATCTGGCGGTGCGCACCGTGCTGCGCGAACGGCGGCGGGTGGACTCGCTGTGCCTGCTGTTCGATGAGGTGGATGCCGGCATCGGCGGCCGGGTGGCCGATGAGCTCGGCGCGCTCCTGGCCGAGCTGGGGCGGCGCGACCAGGTGCTGGTCGTGACCCACCTGCCGCCGGTGGCCGCTCGGGCGGGTGTCCACTTCGTCGTTTCCAAGCAGGCCGAGGGCGGCCGCACCGTGACCCGGGTGCAGCGCGTCAGCGGCGAGGAACGGGTGGGCGAGCTCGTCCGCATGCTGGGCGGAGACGAGAGGACTCCCGCCGCGCGGGCGTATGCACGCGAGCTCCTGCGCGAAGCCTAGAATGGTTACCCTGCCCTTCTTTGCCCCAGAGCATTTGCCGATGGCCGCGAGCGCGGTGCGTGAGGTCCTGCGGCAGCATGGGGTGGTTGGCTTCCCGACCGAGACCTTCTACGGGCTTGGGGCCGACCCGAGCGATCCCATCGCCCTTGAGCGGGTCCACGCGCTGAAGCGCCGGGCAGCGGACAAGGCGCTGCCGGTCGTGGGCGCCTCCCTCGACCAACTGGAGTCGCTGGTGCTCCTCCAACCTGGCGTCCGCGAGCTGCTGGCGGCGGTATGGCCGGCGCCCCTCACCGTGGTGCTGCCCGCGCGCGGCGCCTTGTCGGGCGGGGCCACTTCACTTGCGGTGCGCGTTCCGGATCACGGACTCCTGCGCTCGCTGCTGGCCCGCGTGGGCCCGCTGACCGCCACCTCGGCCAACCGCGCCGGCGAGAGGCCGCTGGCACGAGCGGCGGAGGTCGCAGCTCTGCTCGGCCCTGAGCTTGCGCTGCTGCTGGACGGTGGGAAGAGCGCGGGCGATGCGCCCTCGACTCTCGTCGACCTCACGGTCCAACCACCCAAGTTGTTGCGCCAAGGCGGGTTTCTTCTTCCGGTCGGGTGGGCCGTGAGGACTACCTGAAGTTTCCACAGAAGCTGCGGAAAACCCTGTGGAAAACCCGGCGGAAATCCCATCAAACGAGGCTCCTGCAAGGGGTTATACAAGCTGCACTGAGAATTGTGCGTACGAGTAACTTATTGACACCTCACTAGTTCCGTGCATCAGTAGGACCCCTCGCGACTTGCCCGCCACTCTCGCGCGTCGACTTCCACAGGGTGAAGGCCCACACGGACTTAC
>JAZDGE010000371.1:0-2569 GCA_043807175.1 Acidobacteriota bacterium | reverse complement strand
GCCAGGGCGCCCATGCCATCCTCGATCGCCCCTTCTGTCCAGCCTCCGCCTGCGACACCGCCTCCTGTCTCTTCGCCACCTGCAACTCCGTCTCAGCAAGGTCTATCGCCGGCCGCCACCCTGACCGAGCGCGCCGCGCCGGGGGCGACCATTGCGCCAGGTGTACCACCACCACCCACCGCCACTTCCGATTCCCGCTCCCCCGGCTTGGAGCCCCGTTCCCCTGCCTCTCACCCCGGTTCACAGTCCCCGGAGTTGGTTTTCCGGACCCCGGACCCCGAACCCCGAACCCCTGCCTCTCGCTCCGGTCCTCGGTCCCCGGTCCCCGGTCCCCGTTCTGCCGACCTCGAGTACTCCGGCGACGAGGCGACCTACCGCCTGAGGCCCGGAGAGGCGCTCTACTCCTCGGTGGTTGTTCGTTTTACCGGCCAGCTTCACGCCGCCGACGTCAACGCCACCGCGGCCGAGCTTGTCCGCCTCAACGGCATCACCGACGTCACCGCGATGGCGGTCGGCCTTCCCGTGCGCATCCCGTTCGACCTGTTGCTGCCCGAGTTTCTCCCCGCCAGCCATGAACGCCGCAAGGCGTGGGAGAAGGAACGGGACGAGCTGGCCGCGATCCGGCGCGCGATTCGCGCCGCCAACCTCGATGGCATCCACGTCATCCTCGATGCCGGCCATGGCGGAGAGGACACCGGGGCGATCGCCCATGGGGTGTGGGAGAGCACCTATGTCTACGACGTGATGTTGCGCCTCAAGAACGTGCTCGAGCGAGAGACGCGGGCCACCGTGTGGGCGGTGGTGCAGGACGCGGGAACCGGCTGGACGCCACCCGAGATCGACCGCCTGCCGCAGTCACGCGCCCAGCGCGTGCTGGTCGATCCTCCCTATGATCTCTCCGATTCGTCCACCGGCGTGCAACTGCGCTGGGTGCTCGCCAACTCGATCCTTGATCGGCTCCGCCGGCAGAAGGTCGACCCCGAGCGGGTGGTGTTCGTCTCCCTGCACGCCGACTCACTCCACTCGGCGGTGCGGGGGATGATGGTCTACGTCCCCTCGCGCATGTTGCGGGGTTCGCGCGGCCCGTCGCCGAAACAGATCCACCCCTGCCGGGAGACGCACGGCGTCGGTCCACCGGTGTTCTCGGCGAAGCTCCGGTCGCGCGCCGAGGCGCTCTCCACCCAGCTCGGCGAGACGCTGATCGCAAACGCCGCCCGCCTGTCGCTCGCCGTGCATCCGTTCCAGCCGGTCCGCGGCTCCGTGCTGCGGGGCTCGTCGCGCTGGGTGCCGGCAGTGCTCCGCTACAACCTGGTGCCGACCGCGGTGTTGGTCGAGATCTGCAACCTGAATCACGAGGAGGACCGCAAGCTGCTGCTCACCTGGAAGTTTCGCGAGAAGCTGGCGCACGCGCTGGCGGCCGGTCTGGCCGAGGGGTTCGCCAAGTGAGGTGGCGGGCGCTGGGCGGGCTCGCCCTGGCGGTGCTGGCGGTCTCATGGGGGGCGCCGCTGGCGCGCCTCACCGAGGCCGCGCCGCTGGCAGTGGCGATGTGGCGGATGGTGCTGGCCGCCGCCCTGCTGCTGCCCTTTGCTGCGCTCTCGACCGGTCTCGTGCCGCCTCGCCCGCAGCGCCCCGCGGCCGGCCTCGCCGGGTTGCTTTTGGGCCTGCACTTCGGCCTGTGGATCCCGTCGCTGTGGCTGACCAGCGTGAGCGCCTCGGTGGTACTGGTCACCACCGCCCCGCTCTGGGTGTTGCTCGCCTCGCCGCGCTTCCTCGGGACCAGGATTCGCGCTCGCAACTTGGCGAGCTTTGCCCTTGCCCTGGCCGGAGTCGCCATCATCGTCGGCGGCGACCTGCGAATCTCGTGGCGCGCACTGCTCGGCGACGCGCTGGCGCTCGGCGGCGCCTTCTGCGTCGCCGGCTACCTGGTGGTCGGCAAGCGCCTGCGCGGCGCGCTGCCGCTGCCGACCTACCTGGCCGTGGTCTACGGCGGCGCCGCCGTGACCCTGGTCGCGGGAGTGCTGCTCTTGGGCGTACCACCCTGGCCCGAGCACGCCGTCTCCTGGCTTCCGCTACTGAGCATGGCGCTCGGTCCCACCCTCGTCGGCCACTCGCTGCTCAACTGGGCTCTCGCCCACTTCGAGGCCTACCGCGTCAACCTCGCCGTCCTGCTCGAGCCGGTGCTGGCGTCCTTCTGGACCTGGCTGGTGATCGCCGAGGCGCCGCCCGCGCATGTGCTTCCGGGTGCGGCGCTGGTGATTGCCGCGCTATCGCTCGAGCTGATCTCCTCGCCTCGCCGCACAACCCCGTAGCGCCGCCCGCGGGCGGCGCGCTCTCCGAGTCCGACAGGCGCTGGCCGGGTCCGCCCGATGATCTATACTCTCGTGCTGAACCAGTAGGGAGGGCGTGGTGTCCGCAGCTCACTCGATGTGCTCTGGTCATCTCGCCGCTGCCAAGGTGCGCCTCGTATTGCCGGCCAGACTCGGCAGCCGAATTTGCAGCCTATCGCCTCCACCCCACCACCGCAAACCAACGTCGATCAACTGCCCTTCCAGCGACTTCCACCGTCTCC
>JAZDGE010000370.1:0-13041 GCA_043807175.1 Acidobacteriota bacterium | reverse complement strand
TGGTACGAGGTGATAGAGGCGCCTCTTCGCAAGATCGTGGTCAGCGGTGGCGGCCATCCGGGCGACCACACGCTGATCCAGGCGCACAAGGCGCTCGACGCCGCGTGCCGCTTCCTGGCGCCTGGCGGGGAAGCGCTCTTTGTCGCCGCCTGCGACGGCGGCTCCGGCTCGCCCGAGATGGCGCCGTTCCTCGCCGACCCAAGGCCGCAAGCGATTCTGGCCCGGCTTGCCGAGCGCTATGTCCAATACGGGCACACGGTGTTGCGTTTAGTTGAGAAGACGTCGCACTATCGAGTTCACTCGCTGACCCGTGTGGACGACGACTTGGCGCGCCAGCTTGGGCTGGTCCCGGTGGGGGCCGTCCAGGATGTGCTCGACCGCTGGCGCGAGGAGAGCCCCGGCGACACCGTCGGTGTCATGCCCGGCGCCGCCGTCTACCCCCGCTACGAGGATGGCTGAGGCGCTCGGCCAGCGCCAGCAGGCGGGCTGAGAGCCTGCCGGGACAGGCAAGAGGGCATGTCCCACTTGCTCTTTCTGTAGGCCAGACACTCCTGTCTGGCCTTGCAGGCTGCGGGGACGACGGGAGAGGCAGGAGTGCATGTTCTGCATGCCCGCTCGCCGGGGCTGGGAGGACGAAGTACCTCCGAACCGATCTGCTTCTTGGCCCGCCGCCCGGCTGTTCTTGACAGCGTGCCGAGTCAAAGAGGTCCAAGTCCAAGTCCAGGTCCACGTCCAAGTCCACGTGCAAGCCTTCTCGGGCCGGCAGGGGCCTGATCCCGGCACCCCGTCTTTCGGGCGGGTGGGGGCCGAACCACGAACCACGAACCACGGCCCTTCCCCGGGCGGGTGGGGGCCGAACCACGAACCACGATCCACGGCCCTTCCCCTTGATGTTGCCTGGTTTTGCGTCTACGCTCCGCACGCCCCGCCATGCGGGAGTCCCGTGATCAGGAGGTCGGGGTGCCGATCCATCTCGTCCCCAAGAAGTTGTACCTCACTCGTGGAGTCGGGGTCCACAGCGAGAAGCTACAGGCGTTCGAGGGCGCGCTACGCGATGCCGGCATCGCGACGCTCAACCTGGTTTCGGTTTCGTCGATCTATCCGCCGGGATGCCGGATCGTGTCGCGAAAACGTGGGGAGAACCTGCTCGAGCACGGGCAGATCGCCTTCGTCGTGATGAGCCGCGCGGAGTCGAACGAGCCGCACCGGATGATCGCCTCGTCGATCGGCGTCGCGGTGCCACGCGACAAGCGGATGTATGGCTATCTTTCCGAGCACCACGCCTTCGGCCAGACCGCGAAGGAAGCGGGCGACTACGCCGAGGATCTGGCCGCCTCGATGCTCGCCTCCACCCTCGGCGTCGAGTTCGACGAGAGCCAGTCGTGGGACGAGAAGCGCCAGCTCTGGAAGATCTCAGGCAAGATCGTGGTCACCCGCAACGTCACCCAGTCCGCGGTGGTGGGCCGCGAAGGCCGCTGGACGACGGTGATCTCGACGGCGGTGCTGCTGTTCGACTAGGAGCCCGATGAAGAAGGCTGCAAGCCCATTTCTGCGTGGGGCGCGCATTCAGCCGCCGGCGGTGCGCGGCGACATGACCGCGGCCGAGCTCATCGAGCAGGCATTCACGGCCTACAACGCGGCGCGCCTGCGCGAGGGCGCAAGGTTGCTCGCGGGCCGGATGCTCGAGGCCGACGTCACTGTCGCCGTCTCCTTGACCGGCGCGCTCACGCCCGGCGGCTACGCCCTCTCGTGCCTGATTCCGCTCGTCGAGGCAGCTTTTGTCGACTGGGTCGTGTCGACCGGCGCCAACCTCTATCACGATCTGCACTTTGGCCTCGGGCTCGAGCTCCGGCACGGCTCGCCCTTCGTCTCCGACGTCGAGCTGCGGCGCGGTGGGGTGATTCGCATCTACGACGTGTTCTTCGACTACAGCGTGCTGCTCGACACCGATGCCTTCGTCCGCCAGGCGATCGCCGCCGAGGAGTTTCAGCACGCGATGTCCTCGGCCGAGCTCCATTACCGGCTCGGCCGCTTCGTGGCCGAGCGCGAGCGGCTTCTCGGCGCCTCCGGGCAGTCGTTTCTTGCCGCCTGCTACCGCTCAGGGGTGCCGGTCTACACCTCCTCGCCCGGCGACTCCTCGATTGGCATGAACGTGGCGGCAATGGCGCTGGCCGGCTCGAAGCTGACCGTCGACTCCAACCTCGATGTCAACGAGACCGCCGCCATCGTCTATGGCGCCAAGCGTTCGGGCGGCAAGAGCGGGGTCCTGATCCTCGGCGGCGGCAGTCCCAAGAACTTCATCTTGCAGACGGAGCCGCAGATCCAGGAGGTGCTGGGGCTGGCGGAGAAGGGGCACGACTACTTCCTCCAGGTGACCGATGCCCGCCCGGACACCGGTGGCCTTTCCGGCGCCACGCCCTCGGAGGCCGTCTCGTGGGGCAAGATCGATCCCGACCAGTTGCCGAGCGCGGTGGTGGTCTACACTGACACGACGATCGCGCTTCCGCTACTCACCGCTTACGCCCTGGCGAACCGCCGGCCGCGCCCCCTCAGGCGCCTCTACGATCGCCGCGGCGAGCTGCTCGAAGCGCTGCGCCGCGACTATCTTGCGACGCTGGCGGGGTCCTGAGCATGGATTGCCCTGTGCCTTGCCACGGGTCCTCTCTCTTGTGCCTCACCGCCCCCGTCTCGCGCCTCGTGCCCCCTGTTTGCCTTGTCCCGGAGTGGGCGGGCGGCCCTCAAGCCTCAAGCCTCAAGCCTCAGGCCTCAGCCCTCAAGCCTCAAGCCTTCATGGCCGGCGCGGATGTCTGACGACCTCTACCCGCCCTATCTCTCTTTCCTCGGCCTGCCGCCGGCGGAGAATCCGCCCGAGCGGGCAAGCACCGCGGTCCTGCCGATTCCCTACGACCTCACGACCTCTTACCAGCCGGGCGCGCGGCGCGGGCCACTCGCGATCATCGAGGCCTCCACCCATCTCGAGACCTACGACGAGGAGCTGGAGGTCGAGACCTGGCTTGAGACCGGGATCGTAACGCTGCCGCCAATCGTGCCCGACACCTCGGGGCCGGCCGCGATGATGGCGAGGATCGAGCGGGTGGCACGCGAGATCGTCGGCTCGGGACGGTTCCTCATCAGCCTCGGAGGCGAGCACTCGGTGACTGCACCGGTGGTGGGCGCTCTGCGGGAGCGGCATCCGAATTTGGGTGTGCTTCAACTAGATGCCCATGCCGACCTGCGCGACGAGTTCGAGGGCTCGCCGTTCAATCATGCCTGCGCGATGCGCCGCATCCTCGACGACGGCGTGCCAATTGCCCAGGTGGGGATTCGTTCGCTCACCGCCGAGGAGCGGGAGCTGATCCGCGACCGCAAGATTCACACCGTGTTCGCGGAGCAGGCGGTGAGTGAGCCCGTCGAGCGCTGGCTGGACTGGGTGCTGGACGGCCTGCCGCAGGAGATCTTCGTCACCATCGATCTCGACGCCTTCGATCCCTCGATCATGCCGGCGACCGGCACGCCCGAGCCGGGCGGGCTCGACTGGTACCGCGCCCTCGCCGTGCTGCGCGGTGCCGCCAGGTGCAAGCGCATCGTCGGTTTCGACATCGTGGAGCTGGCGCCGATTCCGGGCCTGGTGGCGCCCGACTTCCTCGCCGCCAAGCTCGTCTACCGCCTGCTCGGCTATGCCGTGATGCTTGGCGAGGGTCAGCGCTGAGCCCGGGAACCGAGCTCACGCAGCGTCAGATCCTGCGCTTCTTCACGCCACTCGCGGCCACCTGGTTGATGATGGCGGCCGAGGGTCCGTTCGTGGCGGCGCTGATGGCGCGCCTCGCCGAGCCCAAGTTCAATCTCGCCGCGTTCGGCGTCGCATTCGCCCTGGCAATGTTCATCGAGGCGCCGATCATCATGATCATGAGCGCTGCCACGGCGTTGGTGCGTGACCGCGCCTCCTTCCTGGCGCTGCGGCGCTTCCTCTACACGGCGAACGCCCTCATCACCGGCCTCATGGGGGTGCTGCTCGTGCCCGGCGTCTTCGACCTGCTCACCATGCGCCTCATCGGGTTGCCCGAGAACGTCGCCCATCTGGCCCATGTGGCCACCGCGATCTTCCTCCCCTGGCCGGCGGCGATCGGCTACCGCCGCTTCTACCAGGGGGTCATGATCCGCCACGGGTTGACCCGGCGCGTCGCCTACGGCACGATCGTGCGGCTTTCGAGCATGGCGGTCGTGGGCTCGATGCTTTTTGCCTTCTCGTCGCTGCCGGGCGTGTACGTGGGCGCCGCCGCCCTGGCCACGGGGGTTGTGCTCGAGGCGATCGCGAGCCGGCTGATGGCCGCGGGCGTGGTGCGGCGTCTGCTGCGCGGAGATGTTGCCGCCACCTCATTCAGCGCACCCCTGACGGCGAGCAGGATCGCCAGCTTCTACTTTCCTCTGGCGCTGACCTCGCTGCTGTCGATCGGCGTCTACCCGCTGGTCACCTTCTTCGTGGGCCGCAGCCGCTTCGCCCTCGAGTCGCTCGCGGTGCTCCCAGTCGTGAGCTCGCTGGTGTTCGTCTTCCGCGCCTCCGGCCTGGCCTGCCAGGAGGTCAACATCGCACTCCTCGGTGATCGTGCCGAGCAGGTCCGGCCGCTCGCCCGCTTCGCCGCCGGCGTTGCGGCCGCCACCGCGGGCGCGCTTGCGCTTCTCGCCTTCACGCCGTTTGCGCGGATCTGGCTACAGGGCGTCGCCGGCCTCTCGGACGAGCTGGCCTCATTTGCGCTGGCGCCGATCCGGGTTCTCTGCGTGATGCCGGCGCTCGAGGTGCTGCTTTCGCTCCAGCGCGCCCAGCTCGTACACGCCCGCCGCACCGCCCTCATCACTTGGGGCACCGCGATCGAGGTGACCGGCATCGTCGTCGTGCTGGCAGTTGGGATCGGCGCGCTCGATCTCGTCGGCGCGGTCGCGGCGGCAGCCGGGATGCTCGTCGGCCGGCTGGGCGCAAACGCCTTTCTGTTGCGCCCGTCAGTGCGGGCGGTCAGATAGTGCGACGGGGCCTGCGGCGGTGGAGGCGACCTCCCCAGGTCTTGCGTGGGGGCAGGGGACTGGCGGCCCTGGCCCAGCCTTGGCGGCCCCCTCCCCGTCACTCCCCCGCGAGCGGGGGAGTGAGCCTAAGAGGTTGCTTCGCTTATCTTTCCCCGCGGCCCCCGGGAGCGGGGAGGGGGTTAGTCGTTGGGCCAGGTGGGGAGGCGGCCGGGGGTCCAGGGCGCGCCGGCGGCCTCCATTGCGGTTTCCAATGTTTTGAGATCCGTCTCAAGTAGCGAGCGCAGGGCCGCCAGCGTCTCGGCGAGCTGCTCGCTGGCGAGGGCGTGGGCGTCCTCCTGGGTGCGGGTCGGCGCCGAGTGCGAGAGCCAGCCGTCGTCAATGATGGTCTGCACCCGCTCGGTGATCGAGATTGGCGTGTTCTCATTGCGCTTGCGCAGCGCCTCGTCGCCCCGCAGGGCGATCAGCAGCGCAGCGAGACGCTTCTCGATGCCGTCCGCCTGCTCGCGCAATCGCAGCGGCGCGGCCGGAGTATCGAGCAGCGCTTGCTTGATGAGCGGCAGTCTCGCCTTGACGTCTTCGGCAGCCTTGAGGGCGCCAAGCGCCGCCCGCTGCAAGCGGGCCGCCTGCTGCTGGAAGGCGAGCAGTTGCTCGCGGTCGGCGGTGGGCAGGGTCGCGGCCGCGAGTGGGACGACGTTGAAGTCGATCGGCTCAGCGAACGGAGTCACGATTCCGCCGACCCGCTTCGCCACCACCGCGCGATAGGCGCCGGGCCTGGCCAGCGGCCCGCGATCAGGCTCGGCGAAGATGTTCTCCTCCCCGTCCTTCTTCTTCGCTTCGGCCGGAACCGCTGGAGGGTAGCGAAGGTCCCAGGCCACCCGGTGGAACCCCTTCTCGCGTGGCGCCTCGAAGCGCCGCACCACGTTGGCGGCGGCGTCACTCACGGTGATGACGACGGCCGGCTCTTCCTCGTCAGCCTCGGCGCGCAGCTCATCGTGGCTCGGATAGGGGAGAGCGAGCGACTTCTTGGCGGCTTCCTTTTCCGCCTCCTGCCGCAGCTCCTTCTTCGACTTCAGCCCGTCCTTCAGGTAGAAGCTGAAGACGGCCCCGAACGGTGGGTTTGGGGCGGTGTAGAACGCCTCTCCCTGGAACGACTTGCCCCGCAGCTCCAGGGGTCGAGAGGGGATGTACTCGAGGGCGTCTCGGGCCGCAAACACGAGCGCCTCCTGCTCGAGCTTGGCGCGCGTCAGTCCCCGCAGCGGAGTGAGATCGTCGAGCACAAAGAAGCCGCGGCCAAACGTCGCGACGACCAGGGCCCTTTCGCGCTCCTGAATTGCGAGGTCCTTGATCGCGATGACCGGCATGCCACCCTTGAGCTGCACCCACTTCCCGCCGCTATCGGTGGAGAAGAAGAGCCCGAGCTCGGTGCCGGCAAAGAGCAGGTTGGGGTTGGCGGGGTCCTCGGCGATCGTGTTGACGCTGCCGCGGGGCGGCAGGTCGCCGGCGATCGAGACCCAGGTCCGGCCGCGGTCGTGGCTGCGCAGCAGGTAGGGCTTGAAGTCGGAGTTCTTGTGGTTGTCGAAGGCGGCAAGCAGCGTGCTCGCGTCGTGCTGCGACGCCACCAGGTCGGAGACGTAGGCCATCTCGGGCACGCCCGGGAAGGCCGCGATCTTGCGCCAGTTGGTGCCGCCGTCCTCGGTGATCTGCACCAGGCCATCGTCGGTCCCGGCGAAAATCAGCCCCTCCACCAGCTTCGACTCGGCCAGCGACACGATGTTCCCGAAGTACGACGTGGACACGTTCTTGGCGACCGCGTCCGGTCCCCACACCTTGCCCATCACCGGCAAGGTGTTGCGGTCGACTTGCCGGGTCAGATCGCCGCTGATTGGCCGCCAGGTGTCGCCGCGGTCGTCGCTGCGGAACAGGCGGTTGGCAGCGAAGTAGAGGCGGGTGCGCGAGTGGGGCGAGATTACGAGCGGCGAGTCCCAGTTCCAGCGCAGCGGCGGCTCGCCCTTGCCCTCCTGGGGCTTGATTCCGGTGCGCTCGCCGCTGCGGCGGTCCAAGCGGACCAGGAATCCGTACTGCGACTCGCCATAGACGATGTTGGGGTCCTCGGGGTCGATCCCCGACCAGAAGCCGTCGCCGCCGGTGACCACGGACCAGTCGGCATTGGCGATGCCGTGGATGTTGGTGGTGCGCGAGGGCCCGCCGAGCGTGAAGTTGTCCTGGGTGCCGCCGTAGATGTTAAAGAACGGCAATGCGTTGTCGACCGCCACGCGGTAGAACTGCGCCACCGGCAGATTCGCCTTGAAATTCCAGGTGGCGCCGCGGTCGAAACTCTCGTAGATGCCGCCGTCGCAGCCGGCGAGCAGATAGTCGGTGTTGGCTGGGTCGATCCAGAGGGCGTGGTTGTCGACGTGCTTGTGCTTCTCCCCGAGCTTCTTGAAGGTCTTCCCCCCGTCCTCGGTGACCATCAGAAAAACGTCCATCGCGTAGACACGATCGACATCCTTGGGGTCGCAGAAGATCTCCTGGTAGTACTGTGGTCCGCCGGAAACCCAGTCGCCGCGCTTCTCCCACGTTTCCGCGCGGTCGCTGGAGCGAAAGAACCCGCCCTTGCCCTCCGCCGCTTCGACGGTCGCGAAGACGATGTCCGGGTCAACCGGCGAGAGCGCCAGCCCGATCCTGCCGAGCTCGACGGTCGGCAGCCCCGTCTTCACCTTGCGCCAGCTCGCGCCCCCATCGCTCGACTTGTAGATCGCCGACTCCGGCCCGCCATCGATCATCGTGAAGACATGCCGCCGCCGCTGGTAGGCGCTGGCGATCAGCAGGTCGGGGTCGCGCGGATCGATCACGACGTCGGAGACGCCAGTGTTCTCGCTGATCGTCAGAACGGCCTTCCAGGTCTTGCCGCCGTCGATCGTCTTGAACAGCCCCCGATCGCCGCCCGGCCCCCACAAGGGCCCCTGCGCCGCCACGTAGACGATGTTGGAGTCACGCGGGTCGATGACGATCTTGCCGATATGCTCGGACGCCTTCAAGCCCATGTTTTCCCAAGACTTGCCGCCGTCCAAGGAGCGATAGACGCCGTCGCCGTAGCCGACCGACCGTTGGCTGTTGTTCTCGCCCGTGCCGACCCACACCACCACCGGGTTCTTCGGGTCCATCACAACGCAGCCGATCGAGTACGACCCCTGCTCATCGAACACCGGCGTCCACGTCGTGCCGGCGTTGCTGGTCTTCCACACTCCTCCCGACGAGACGGCCGCGAAGTAGTGGGACCGGTCCGTCGGGTTCACCGCAAAATCGCCAATCCGCCCTGACGTGAGCGCCGGCCCGATCCCGCGCAGCTCGAGGCCAGCGAATGTCTCCGCCGACCAGAGATCCGGTTTCTTCTCCTCGGCCGTCGCCGCTGGCTTCGCGGCCGCCAGGGCGATCGCCCCCGCCGCCAGAAGTGCCCCAATGCCAACCACGAACGCCCTCACGAGCCTCATCGCCATGCCTCCATCCCATCCCGGCGGAAAACCGGTCGGGTCCCGAAGTTTCTTCCCCTCTGCCTCATTCCGCAAGGGTTGGCCATGCCAGGGCCCACGCGGTGCCGGGCCGAACGATGGAAGGCCTGCCAGGGGAGGCGAGGCGCGGGATAGGTGGTCGTCTATACTCGCCGCGGGGAGAGCAGGAGCCATGGCGACGCCGCATCGCAGGACGGACGACCTCGACGAGGTCAGGTGCGTCGTCAGCTCGCTGCTGCGCGGGCGCCGTGTTCGGATATTTCTGTTTGGCTCGCTCGCCCGCGGCACGGCCCGGACCACCTCCGACATCGATCTCGCCGTGCTTCCTCTCGAGCCTTTGCCGCCGGGGCTGCTCGCCACGCTGCGGGAGGCGATCGAGGAGAGCGCCTCCGTGCGGCGCGTGGACGTCGTCGACCTTTCCGCCGCTCCGGCGGCACTGCGGATCGAGGTGGAGCGGGAGGGCGTCGAATGGACGCTGTAGAGCTGAAGCTCGAGGCGGCGCTGCGGGCGCTGGCCACCCTCGAGGAGCTGGCGGCGCCGCAAAGCAAGGTTGAGCGCGATGCCGGCATCCAGCGTTTCGAGTACACGTTCGAGGCGGCATGGAAGGCGGCGCAGGCCTACCTGCGCCAGGTGGAGGGCGTGGAAGCCGCATCACCCAAGCGAGCGATCCGCGAGTCGCACGTGGCCGGCCTGCTCGGCGAGCAGCAAGCAGGCCGAGCGCTCGAGATGGCCGACGATCGCAACCTTACCGCACACACTTACCACGAGGAGGTCGCGGACGCCATTGCCGGCAAGCTCGGGGAATACTCAGCGCTCATCCGGGCCTGGCTCGAGGCGATGGTGGCTGAGCCATGAAGGCAGTAATGAAGCGGTGGCTGATGGCGGCGGTCGTGGGGGTCGCGGCGGGCGGCGCGGGCGCCGAGACCTACTTCGTGGCGCCCGATGGCGCCAACGCGAACAGCGGCGACTCCGGGCACCCGTGGGCGACGCCGGGCCACGGCTCGCGCCAACTGGCGCCAGGAGACACGCTGGTGATTCGTGCCGGCCGCTACGTGATCAGCCGCTACGACGAGGACATCATGCTGCCGCCCAGCGGCTCGGCAGGCAACTGGATAACGATTCGCGGCGAGGCCGGCACCCGGCCGGTCATCGCGGGCCGCGACAACCTCTTCTCGGCGGTGATCCTCGATGGCGTGAGCTACCTGCGAATCGAGAACCTCGAGATCACCCACGACGCCCAGGCCGAGGGCGAGGCGGCCTATTTTCGCTCCGGAATCGTGGCGAGCGGCCAGCCCTGCAGCCATATCGTGCTTAGTGATCTCTTCATCCACCATCTCGACGAGGGCGCGCTCGATGCGCGTGATGTGGACGACCTGCAGGTTCTGGGCTGCCGCTTCGAGTACTGCGGTTTCGGCGGCATCGGCGGCCCCGAGGGACGCGCCGGCGGGCTGCGCAATCTCGTTGTTCGTGGCTGCTCGCTGTCCTACTCCGGGCATTACTATCAGGGAGGCGATGGCTCGACCCGGCCCTACGACCGCCCCGACGGGTTCGGCATCGAGCCCTCGGCCGGGCCGATCCTGATCGAGGACACGCGCGCCGAGCACAATTTTGGCGATGGCCTGGACTCCAAGGCGGCCAACACCACGATTCGCCGCTGCGTCGTCGCCAACAACACCTGCGACGGGGTGAAGCTGTGGGGGACCGGGAGCCGAGTCGAGAACACGCTCATCTACGGGCTCGGCGACGGGGTGGCGGAGTCGTACCCGTGGGGTGCGATCGTGATCGGGACCACACAGGCTGGAGCGTCTTTCGAGCTCGTTAACGTGACGATCGACGACGAGCTCGGCAACCCGGGCTACATCCAGATCGATTCGGCGGCGCCGATTGGCATGCTGCTTCGTAACTGCATCATCAACAGCGCCGGCGGCTCGGCGTTCGACATCGGCCCGTCGGTCAACCTGACCGCCGACCACCTTCTGTTCCACTTCCCGAACCGCGACGATTTCCTGCGCGCACGCGGCGAATCCTTCACGGCAGCCACCGTCGCCACCCTCGGCCAGGCGGTGCGCCACGCCGACCCCCGCTTCGTGCGGCCGGCCTGGGGGCAGGAGGGGGACTATCAGTTGCTCGCGGACAGCCCGGCGATCGACGCCGGCACGGCGAACGGAGCGCCGGCCGACGACCTCGCCCGGCAGGCGCGTGATGCCCGCCCCGACCTCGGCGCCTACGAGTACCGCGGCGCCACGCCCACCCCGCGTCCGCGGTTGCGGGGAAGGCTACGTTCGACGTCCGGCCCCTAGAAAGAAATACGGGCACCGGGCTCTGGGCTCCGGGTCACCCACCCATCCGGAGGCTTGTTCGACGAGACGCAGGTTCTTCATCCGCAGTGCGTCGCCAACCGCGGAAGGCCAAGTGAGTGTTACAACTCAGAGCTCGAAAGTGGCGACAACCGGCGCGTGGTCGGAGGGCTTCTCGCCCTTGCGTTCCTCGCGGTCGACCTCGACCGCCGTGCAGTGTGGGGCGAGCGCCGGGCTGGCGAGGATGTGATCGATGCGGAGACCCCAGCCGCGGTGGAAGGAGCCCACGCGGTAGTCCCACCAGGTGTAAATTCCGCCCTCCTGATGGTGGAGGCGGAGGGTGTCGACGAGACCCCAGGCGGTGAGGTTCTGCAGGGCCTCCTTCTCGGGCTCGGAGAAGAGGATTTTGCCGCGGCGCTTCTCGGGGTCCCAGACATCGCGGTCCTCGGGCGCGACATTGAAGTCGCCGCAGATCACGAGGAGGTCGGTGGCCCGGCAGGAGCTCTCGAGGTAGGTTCGCAAGCGACGGTACCAGCTCAGCTTGAAGAAGTACCTGTCGATCCCGACCTCGCCGCCATTGGGGACATAGACGTCGATGACCCGCACCTGGCCGATGGTGGCAGCGAGAAAGCGCGCCTCCTCGTCGCCTGGATCGCCAGGAAGGGCCAGCTCAAGGCGGCTCGCCTCGTCACGGGAGAGAATCGCGACGCCGTTGTAGGTCTTTTGCCCGCGCACCAGGCAGCGGTAGCCGGCCGCCTCGATCTCGGCGCGGGGGAAATCCTCGTCGACGACCTTGGTCTCCTGCAGGCAGACGACGTCGGGCCGCTGCCGCTCGAGCCAGGGAAGCAGGCGGGGCAGGCGGCTGCGAACCGAGTTGACGTTCCAGGTGGCGAGTCTCATTGGCGCGACCTCCCGGCGGCGGCAAGGGGCGCCAACAGGGCGCCGAGGGCAACGATTCCGGCCAGGGCCAGCCAGAGTGGCGGCCAGGCCGGGGTGGCGTCGCGCAGCGCGCCGGCAGCGGCGGGTCCGGCGACCGTCCCGAAATTGGAAAGGGCGGTGATGAAGCCGAAAGCCAGGCCGACCCTGGCTGGGGCCACGAGCCGGCCAGGCAAGGAGTAAACCGCCGGGACGACCACTGACGCGGCAACGCCAAGTGCGAGCATCGCCGCCAGTGGCGCCACGCCCAGGGCCATCGCGGCGAGGGTGAGGGCCATCAGCACCAGGGCGCCGGCGCACCAGAGCTCGGGCCTGCCCCTGCGGTCGATGGCCGCTCCCGCGAGTGGAGTCAGGACGAGCCCGGCCCAGGTGATCACCGAGACAGTGAGCAAGGCCCGCTCGCCGCCCACCCACTCGGCGGCGAAGGTGAGCGTCGACGCATGGGCGGCGAAGAAGAGCATCCAGGCGGCGCCGAGCGCGACCAGAGGCCGGCTCAGGATCTCGTGGGCGCGGCCGGGCGGCGCCGGGGTCCCGGAGGTGACCGTGGCGCGGCGGGGCACTGCGAGGGCGTGGAGCGGCATGGCAAGAAAGGCGAGGGCTGCGATGGCGGCAAGCTCACCGCGCCAGCCAAGGGCCTTGACGAGGGTTGGGTGGAGCGAAAAGAGCACGATCATGCTCGCCGGGTAGGCGCCAGTAAACAGCCCCATCGCAAGCCCGAGCTCGCGCCCGGCGAAGGCGGTGGTGATGAGCCTCGCGAGGAGGAGGTTGAGGGCGAGAGCGCCGACGCCAAAGACCAGCCGGCCACCGATGAGGAAGGCGTAGCCGGGCGCGTAGGCAAAAAGGGCGCCGCCCAGGGCCATCAGCGCCAGACCGGCGAGCCCGGTCGAGCGCGGGTCCCAGCGGTCGACGGCGAGCCCGAGCGGGATCGAGAGGATGATGGCGGGGAACGCGATCGCTCCCATCAGCAGGCCGGCTTGAAGATTGGAAAGAGCGAACAGCTCGCGCAACAGCGGCACCAGCGGCGGCACGGCAAAGAAGGTGACGCCGACGGCGAAAAAGCTCACCAGCGCGCTGGCCAGCACCAGCCAGCGGCGGGATTCCAGGGTAGTGGGATGGCTCACGGGTCGGTTCCTTCCTCGCGCCAGAGCGCTCGCTTGGGCAATTGTAAGGCGTTGACGGGCTGGCGCCCGACGAGCCACCGGCGGGCAGGGGGATGCCGAGAACCGAAGTGGTGGCGGTCACGTGTAGAATCAGCCGATGAATCGCCCGCGTGCACGCCAGGC
>JAZDGE010000369.1:0-8931 GCA_043807175.1 Acidobacteriota bacterium | reverse complement strand
CCGGGGCGGGGACCTGCGAGGCACTCTCACGGGGTGTCCCCCGGGTGGTCGCCCTCGAGCGCGAGCGCCGGGCGCTGGCGATTCTCAACGCGAACCTGGCTGCCTTCGAGGGCGCCCAGGCGCGCGCGGAGGTGATCGCCGGCGACGTCATTGCGGGCCTGCGGAAGCTCGCGCGGGAGGGGGTTCGCTGTGCCGCGGGCTGGTGTGATCCCCCCTTCGCCGCCTGGGAAGAAGGAGTGAGCGCGCTCGCGCTCGCGCGGGAGCTCGGGGTGGTGGCGCCGGGTGCGCTGGTTGTGCTGGAAACGCCGCCCCGGCGTGAAGTGGCGCCGGCGGGCTTTTCCTGCCTCCGCGAGCTGCGCGGGGCGATCCTGCTGCGCTGCGAAGCTATACTGACAGGGTGTTGAGCTTCGAGCTGCCCCAACTGCTCGCCTCGATGATGGCGGCGGCGCCGGGCGCGGGCGACATGTTGCTGGCGGTTGGCTGCGCGCCTCAGGCGCAGGTCGACGGCTCGCTCCAGCGCCTTTCGCTGCCAGGGCTGGAGCGGCTGACGCCGTTCCAGACCGAGGCGGTGGTGCTCCATCTGCTTGCGATGGTGCCGCCAGCGGTGGCGCAGCGGGTGCGGGAGGAGGGCGCGGCGAATTTTGCCTACTCGGTCCCCGGCGTGAGCAGGTTCCGGGTCGCGGTGTTCTCCCAGCGCGGGACCTTCGCGGTGAGCTTTCGCGCCATTCCCGAGCGGGTTCCCGAGCTTGCGGAGCTCGAGCTGCCGCCGGCGATCGGCGAGGCCTGCCGCGAGCGCAACGGCATCGTGCTGGTAAGCGGCCCGGCTGGCGCCGGGCGCACCACCACGCTGGCGGCGATGGTGGCGGCGATCAATCAGTCTCGCGCCTGCCACCTGGTGACGGTCGAGGATCCGATCGAGTTTCTCCACCGCCACGGCAAGGCAACCGTGAACCAGCGCGAGGTCGGGACCGATACGCCGTCGCTGGCGCAGGGTCTGCATGGAGCACTGCGCCAGGCTGCGCAAGTTCTGCTGGTCAGCGAGGTTACGCGAAACGAAGAGGCGCGGCTGTTGCTCGAGGCCGCCGAGACCGGACATCTGGTCCTGACGACAGTGCGTGGCTTTGACAGTGCATCGGCAATGCTTCGCTTGCTCTCGCTGTTTCCCCCGGAGGAGCGGGGCGAGGCGCGCAGCCGGCTCTCGCGGGTGCTGCGCTGGTGCTTTACCCAGCAGCTTCTGCCGCACCGCGATCGGCGCCGGCCGGTGGTCGAGGTCTGGCGATCCACCCGCGCGACCAGCGCCCATCTCGTGAGTGGCGCGCTCGAGTCGGCGGCGCTCGCCGACCTGCTGCGCGATGGCGAGCCCGAAGGACAGGTCGTGTTTGATCGCGAGCTGGAGCGGCGAGTTCGCTCCGGTCGGCTCGATCTCCAGGTCGCGCTCCGGCATGCCGTGCTGCCGAGGCAGTTGGAGCTTCGCCTGCTGGACCTGCGGGAGGGACAGGCATGAAACGGGCCGTGGTGCTCGCAGACGGCCGCCTTCACCTGGAAACGGCGATGGGCTCGCTGGCCGCTGCCGGCTTCGAAACTGTAACAGCCCCCACGGTCAGTGAGCTGCGGGGAGCGCTGGAGGCGGGCGCACAGGCCGCGGTGATTGGCGTCGTCGCGGGGCAGTGGGAGGCGGAGCAGGCGCGGGCGATCGCCGCCATGCCAGCAGCGCTCCGGCGCGGGTGTCTCGTCGTGCTGGTGGGAGAGGGCCTTTCCACCGGTGATGGCGCTCGTGCCTTTCTTCTCGGCGTGGATCTCGTCGTCAAGACCAACGATGTCGCGCGCATCGGCGAGCTGTTGAGCCGGGCGCTGGTAGCCAAGCGGTGTCTGGTCAATCCGCTCGATCCGGTGGCGGCCGCCCGGATGGGAGGCTGAGCGGGAGCGAGGTGAGTAACGTGGCAATCGCTGAGGTCGCGGGCAAGCTCACAAGGCTCAAGCAATCCGTTGCCCGTGTGATCCGCGGCAAGGACGAGGTGATCGACTGGATCATCGCCGCCTTGCTCGCGCGCGGCCATGTGCTCATCGAGGACATCCCGGGCGTCGGCAAGACCACGCTCGCACAGGCGCTGGCTCGTTCCTTGAGCCTGGTCTTCAACCGCATCCAGTTCACTTCCGACACCCTTCCGTCCGACATCATCGGCGTCTCGCTGTGGCGGCCTGAGCGCGGCGAGTTCGAGTTCCTGCCCGGTCCGATCTTCACCAACGTGCTGCTCGCGGACGAGATCAACCGGGCGACGCCGAAGACCCAGGCGGCGCTGCTCGAGGCCATGAACGAGCGCACGGTGACGGTCGAGAAGACGCGCTACCGGCTGCGCGAGCCCTTCCTGGTGCTGGCCACGCAGAACCCAGTGGAGTATCTCGGCACCTACCCCTTGCCGGAGTCGCAACTGGATCGTTTCCTGCTTCGCGTCTCCCTCGGCTATCCCGGTCGTGAGGAGGAGCTGGCGCTGCTCCGCCAGGGCGGGGTGGAGGAGGAGCTCGAGGCGGTGCGGCCGGTGCTCGAGGCGGGGGAGCTGGTGGAGCTGCAGGCGCGGGTCCGTCTCGTGCGCTTCGCCGAGCCGCTGCTGGCCTACTTGCACGATCTGGTGCAGCGAAGCCGAAGCCACGGCGAGCTCGCGTTGGGGGTCTCGACGCGCGGCGCCCTCGCGCTGCACCGGGCGTGCCAGGCGCTCGCGCTGGTCGAGGGGCGTGACTTCGTGATCCCGGACGATATCGTTCGGCTGGCGGTCCCGGTGATGGCCCACCGGGTGGTGCTGGCGGGTGGCGAAGCGGCCGAGGGGTGGTCGCGCAGCGAGGCCGAGCGCGCGGTCATTCGCGATCTCGTCGCCGCCACTCCGATCCCGTTGTGATTCCAAGGTCTCGGCAATCGCAGAGGCAACTGCGGGGATGGGGATTAGGGGCTGGGGGTTAGGGGTTGGGGGTTGAGAACCGGAGGACGAGGATGTCGTTGGGGAGGTTGAGGGGGTCGCGAGTCCCTGAGCCCGAGCCCCGAGCCCCGAACCCCGGCCTTCGAGCGGGCGGGGGCCCGGTCCCCGGTCCCCGGTCCCCGGTCCCCGGCTCTCGGGCGGGCGGCGGCCCGAACCCCGAACCCCGAGCCCCGAGCCCCGGCCTCTCCCGCTTTACCCGGTCGTTCCCGGGCTTCAGGCTGCGCCCCACGAGATCGTTTTGGGTCTTCGTGGTGGCCTCCCCGTTGCTCGCCGTGGCGGCGCTCAACACCGGCAATAACGCGCTCTATTTGCTGCTGGCGATGACGCTCGGGGTCTTCGTCGCCGCCGGCGCACTCTCGCGCCATACGCTCAAGCACCTCCGCGCCACTGTCGTCTCGCCTGCCGAGGTGTACGCCGGCGCGCCGGTGGCGGTGCAGGTGACGGTGCGCAATGGCTCGCCGCTTTTGCCCGCGGCGGGAGTCGTCTGCCGGCTCGCCGGGATGGACGGATCGGTGCTGGCGCCGGTGGTCGCGGCGCGCGGCGAGGCGAGGTGCGATCTCATCACCCTGTTCAAGCGGCGGGGCCGGACGCCGCTGCCGCCGCTTCAACTGGAGGTGAGGCTGCCGCTTGGCTTCTTTGTCAAGGCGGTGCGCCTGCCCCAGAACGCCGAGGTTCTGGTCTTTCCGCGGCGTTTTCCTGGCGCCGCGGCGCGCTTCTCCGAGATCGCGGCGATGCCGGCCAGGGTCAGGCGTGACCGCCGCGAGCGGGGCGGGGACATCGACCAGTTGCGGGAATTTCGCACCGGCGACGACCGACGTGACATCCACTGGAAGCAATCTGCCCGCCAGGGAAGGCTGATCGTGGTCGAGCGACGAGAGCCCGCGCGCACCTCGCGTTTCCTCGCCCTCGACCGGCAAATCGCGCGGCGTGACGATGGCAGGCTGCGGGAGCGTTTCGAAGATCTCGTTTCGGAGGTGGCCTCCGCCGCCGTGGCCCGGTTGCGGCGCGAGGAAGCAGTGGGCCTGGTGCTTGGCAGCTCGGTCATCCCGGCGGGCTCGGGGTGGCGCCATGCGCGCCGGCTGCTCACCGCGCTGGCGCTGGTGGAAGCGGTAGGACCCGGGGAGGACCCGCTGCCGGCCGCGGCGGCGAAGGGACCGGTCTACCGGCTGGTGGGTGGTCCGTGAGCAGGGCCCTGGAGCGCCAGCGGTGGCTTGCAGTCCTCGCACTCGCGGTTGCGGCACCGCTGCTCCTCACCGGGATCGTGAGCCTTCCCTTCCTCATTCCGCTGCTGATCGTGGCCCTTTTCTTGCTCTGGTCGCGGCGCGCCGTCAAGCCCCTTGCGGCCTGGCAGGAGAATGTGCTGGCGCCGCTCATCCTGATCCTGGTGGTCGCCGCCGGCGGAATGCGCTTCGGCGTGCTGCGTCCGGTCTCCCAACTGGCCGTCCTGCTCGCGGCCGTTCGCCTTCCGGGGGGCGGCCAGGGGTCGAGGAGCTCGACCACCGCCGGCCTGCTCGCGATCGTGGGCGTGGCCGGAATCGCCTCCTCCACGCACCCGCTGCTCGCGCTCTACATCGTGGCGCTGCTCGCCCTGGTGGTGGTGGCGGTCGGGCGGCTCCAAATCCTCGCGCTGGGCGAGTCCTGTCGTGGCGCCGGCGCCGTTTCCTGGCCGCCGTGGCGTTTGGTGAGCGCTACGGTTGTCCTTGCCACGCTGCTCGCGGCGCCCCTTTTCGCCCTTCTGCCCCGCCTGCGGTCGCCATTCGCGGCGGCGCCGTTCGGGGTGCGCGCGGTGAGCGGCTTTCGCGAGGCAGTGGCGCTTCACCGCCTGGGCGAGGTGAAGCTGTCACGCTCACTCGCACTCAAGATCAGGTTTGACGGCGCCGCGTCACCCTCCTCGGAGTGGCTCCGCCTCACCGGAAGCACGCTTCAGCACTACCGAGGCGGCGCCTGGACCCAGGGGCGCCGGCACCGTGAGGCGCTTCGCGCTGGGGCCGACAGGCTCTTGCAGTTGGCGCCGCAGGACGCTGGCAGCGGGCTGCAGCGGGCGGAGATCGAGCTCGTCAAGGAAGGCGAGAACCTCTTCGTGCCCTCCGGAACGGTGGCGCTGGAGCTTCCCCTGGGTGTCGCCGTCTGGCGCGATCGACTGGGCACCCTGAGCATCCCGCGCGATGCCCAGCTTCCCGTGACCTATGCGGTGCTCTTCGACCCCGCCCTCGTCGACCAGCCGCCGCCCGGGGATGAAGATCTGGCGCTGGGGCGTGGCGGCGAGGCGATCGCGGAGCTGGCGCGGAGGGTCGTGGCAGGGGCCGGAAACGAGCTGGCCATGGCGGGCATGATCGAGGCGCACCTGCGCTCGGAGTACGTCTACAGCCTGACGACCGACGCCCCGATGCGGGAGGATCCGATCACCTGGTTCCTCTTCAAGCGCCGCGAAGGCCACTGCGAGTTCTTTGCCTCCAGCATGGTGATGATGCTGCGGTCAGTGGGAGTCCCGGCCCGGCTTCAGGTCGGCTACGCGGGTGGCGCGCTCGACGATGATGGAGCTTTCCTCGTCCGGGAGAGCGAGGCCCACGCCTGGGTCGTGGCCTGGGTGGACGGCCGGTGGCAGGTGTTCGACCCCACGCCAGGGGAAGGGCGCCCGGGGCTCGCCGAGACCCGGCTGTCAGCAGGATTGGGGGTGAGCTGGCAGCGTCTCGAAGAGATCTGGGACCGTTGGATCCTCACCTTCTCGTTGGCCGATCAGGTCGAGCTCTGGCAATGGCTTTGGGTGGCGTTCCGGCGCCTGGCCTCCTGGGGGCCGGCGCTGGCCGCGGCGGCGGCCGGGCTTGCCGGCGTCGCGCTCGGCTGGCGCTGGTGGCGGTGCCGGTGGGCAGCCTCTCCCGCGGCGCCTCGCTCGCTCGGACCGGTGAGCTCCGCTCTGATCCGGGTGGTCGCCGCCGCCCGCCGCCGAGGTCTGGTCGATGGCCGGGAGCTGACGCCGCGCAGGCTGGCGCGGGAGGCGAGAATCGCCGATCCGGTCGCCGCGGCCGCACTGCGCTGGCTGGTGGCCAGGCATGAGCAGGTTTGCTATGGCGGGGCGGCGCCGCCTCCTCGCCAGGAGATCAGGCGGGCGGCGGGAACCGTGGTCCGGGCGATGGCGCGGCAAGCGCAACTGCCGGCACGCCGCCGACCAGCGCGCGCGCCAGGACCAGAGAGACAGCGGTGAGGGGAATGGCCACGAGGACGTCGACAAGGTAGTGGTAGGTGAGCAACACGGTGGCCGCGATCAGGAGCGCTCCCGCGGGCAGCAGCGCGTTGTAGAGCGCACGTACGCGCCGCCGCGCGAAGAGCAGCACGGCAAAGGTCACCATCGTGTGACCGGAGGGGAAGGCGTCGGTCTTGGTCTTCTCCCAGTGGTCGAGCTGACCGCGCAAGGCGCCCCCAAAGAGGCCATTGGGGAGCGTCTGGTAGCGCTCCTGGGCCACCGTGGCGCGCGGCCCGTACGCCGGGACGAGGAAGTAACCGGCGTAGGAGACCAGAAAAACGAGAATCACCGATGAGGTCACGCGCGGCAGGAAGCGGTCGCGGCGCAGCGCAAGCGCCACCACGAGCACGATCGGGTTGAAGAAGAAGGTGGAGTAGGCGAGGGTCAGGACATCGGCCAGCCAGGGGGGAAGCGGCAGGGCATAGAGGGCGGCCTGGCTCTCCGGTCCGAGGAGCGCCAGGTCCCAGTGCTCCAGCTCGGCGTCGAAAAGGCGGGAGTTGACGAGCGGGATAAGCCGGCCCAGGTTGAGAAAGATGTATGGGATCACCGGCACCGGAAGCAGCTCGCGGAACCAGTAGCGCCAGCCCTCGGCTTCCTCGCCGAGGGCGAAGGCGGCAACGGCAAACAGCAGCCCCACCGTGACCAGCGAGCTGCGGGTCGCCAGCGGCACCGCGGATGGATTGGCCCAGGCGATCCCCGCCATGCCGCCAAGCGCGGCGAGAACCAGAATCTCACTCAGGCGCAGGCCTCCCTTGCTAGTGGCGGCCGGGGGTCCTATGATGTTCTCCGTGCCGACCAGAGTCACACTCGCGCTCTCCCTGTTGGTCGCCGCTTTCAGCCCTGCCTGGGCCGGGCAAAGGGTGGTCGTACTGACGATCAATGATACCATTCAGCCTGCCTCTCTCCGCTATCTCGAACGGGGCCTTGACACCGCCGACCGCAGCGGCGCGGCGGTCACGATCCTGGAGCTCAACACGCCCGGTGGGCTGCTGACCTCGTTGCGCCAGATGACCACGGCCCTCACCTCGGCCAGCCGGCCGGTGGTCGTCTATGTCACGCCGTCAGGAGGGCAGGCGGCCTCGGCGGGGTTCTTTCTGCTGGTGTCCGCCGACCTTGCCGCGATGGCGCCCGGCACCAATGCCGGCGCCGCCCACCCGGTGGGGGGCGAGGGGCAGGACCTCTCGAAGACGATTTCCGAGAAGGTAACCAACGACGCCGCCGCGCTCATCCGCTCGCTTGCCGAGCAGCGGGGACGCTCCAGCGAGTGGGCCGAAAAAGCGGTCAGGGAGTCGCTTTCCTACACCGAGCGGGAGGCGCTGGAGAAGAAGCTCATCGACATCGTGGCCGCCGACCGCGGCGAGCTGCTCAAGGCGCTCAACGGCCGTGAGGTCAAACGCTTCGATGGCCGCAAGGAGATCCTCGCCCTGGATGCACCCGAGATCGTCACCGTGGGGCCGAGCGCCGCGGATCGCCTGCTTTCCGCGATCGCGCACCCGAACATCGCCTACCTGCTGCTTATGCTCGGCGTGGTCGGCATCTACTTCGAGCTCGCTCACCCGGGCGCGATTCTCCCCGGCGTGCTCGGCGGCGTGGCGATGCTGCTGGCGCTGTTTGCACTCTCGGTTCTGCCGGTGAACTATGTCGGCGTTCTCCTCATTCTGTTGGCGATCGTGTTTTTCATTGCGGAGGTGAAGGTGACGAGCTACGGGCTGCTGGCGGCCGCTGGGCTGGTGAGCTTCATCATTGGCTCGCTCATGCTGGTCGAGTCGCCAATTCCGGCGATGCGAGTCGGGCTCTCGGTGATACTGCCCGCGGCGGCATTCGTGGCTGCCGTGGTCATCTTTCTCCTGACCCGGGTCCTGCGCACCCACCGCCTGCCGCCGATTACCGGCGCCGAGGGGCTCCTCGGCGAAGAGGCCGAGGTCGTGGTGGCGCTCGCGCCTGGCGGCAAGGTCTTCGTTCACGGCGAGTACTGGGACGCCGTGGCGCGTGAGCCGGTGCCGGCCGGCGCCCGGGTCCGGGTGGCGAGGATCGAAGGAAAGAGGCTGTGGGTTGAGGCGCCGGGAGAGCTTTCCAAAGCCGACTAGGAGAACTCACGTGATGAGGATCCTCACGAATCGGGCGGAGGACCGGCTACGGGTTGGTCCAGGTCTACGTCCAAGTCCAGGTCCAACTCCAGGTACATCAGTGTGCCTATTTTCTTGTCTGTCGATGGCGAGGGCAGCTCTCGACTCTCAACTCTCAACTTCCCCCATCGGGTGGTGGAGAAACCGTCAACTGTCAACTGTTAACTTGCTTCTCTGAGCTTCGCTTGCAGAATTGGAGGGCGTCATGCCACCAGGTTTCAACTTTGGAATGTTCGTCGCGGTAGGCATCGGTCTGGTGCTTTTCTTCAAGTGGATCAACATCTTGAACGAGTACGAGCGAGGCGTGATCTTTCGTCTTGGCCGGGTACTCGCCGAGGCGAAGGGACCGGGCTTCGTCTTCGTCTTCTGGCCCATCGACCGCATGGTCAAGGTGAGCTTGCGGACAGTCGTGCTCGACATCCCGCCCCAGGACGTCATCACCCGCGACAACGTCTCAGTCAAGGTCAACGCCGTCGTCTACTTTCGCGTGATGAACCCGGTGCGCTGCATCATCGAGGTGGAGAACTACATGTACGCCACCTCGCAGCTCGCCCAGACGACGCTGCGCTCGATGTTGGGCGAGGTCGCCCTCGAC
>JAZDGE010000368.1:0-3455 GCA_043807175.1 Acidobacteriota bacterium | reverse complement strand
GGGGGTCGGGTTGGCCACCGCGAGCTCCAACCTGCCGGCGGAGGTCCACCTTGCGCTTACTACCGGCCGGGGATGCGGCAGCGCGCCGCCGAGGTACGCGACAAAGGCCTCACGGCTCATGCCGAGGGCCGGCGCGCGGGCCGGCAGGCCGAGGGTATCCCAGCCCTCCACGCCGATCCGCGCCGCTCGCAGGATCAGCCCGAGATCACGATGGTAACGAGCGGTGTCCTCGACATCGACCGCGATCACCTCGCCAGCGTCAAGCCGCCTGCCCCCCCAGCTCACGGGCAGCCGCAAGGTAATTTGGTCGCCATGCTCGGCCGGGCGGTAGCCCCCGACCGAAGGTAGCGCAATCGTCGCCAGCGAAGCTCCCTCCGGCCCCGGCGGCGGCGAGGCGCGGGGTACGACCACGACCCCGACCCGTGACACCAGGCCCCGAGAGTCGAGCCAGTCGAGGGCGTCGAGATCGTCCTGCAGTGTGCTCGCGGCGAACCCAAGCGCGGCCGGCTTGCCAAACGCGATCGCGACCACTCGCACGCCCGGCCAGCCACGAGCCGGAAGGTGCACGCGCAGCTCCTGGAGGGCAAGCGCAACCTCCACTGTGGCGCCAAGGCGCTTGGCGAGGGCGCCGGCGAACGCCGGCAGCCCGTCCCAGTAGTGGCGGGCGGCGAGCACCAGCGGGCCTCCGGCAGCCAGCGAATGCAGCAGCGGCGTGAGCTGGTTGATGAATGCCGCCGTGTCGCCGGCACTGCCACCACTTCCCGTCACCCACACTGCGGGCGACACTTTCATGCCGCCCGGGATAGCCCCCTGGACCAACGTCGAGGCGACCAGCCGGCAGCTTCCCGGCGCGAGGGTCGCCTCGCCGACCGGCACCACCAGGGCATCCACGCCGGCGGCGCGCAGCTCTGCCATCGTCCCCTCGTCGGGCACGCCGTCGAGCAGCCATACGCGGTGGGTGAGCGCGGGCAGTGGCGCCGCGCCGACAGTGGCGGCCACCAGAAAGCCGGCAAGAAAAGCGAGTTGGCGTTTCATCGAGGGAATCTTAGCTCGCTTCGCTCGCAAGTGGGGTTGGGGGTTGGGAGTTGGGGGTTAGGGAACGGCGGCGCCGCGTCTGCTGCGTGGCGCATTCCTGAGCGCCGTGGGCGGCTTTGCGGCATTGCCGTCGCGCCGCGAGTAGGCCACCGTCACGATGCGCGACCCCCGGGGATCGTGCTGCAGTATTGAGCTGTTTCTCCCCAACCCCTAACCCCCTTCCCCGCCGTTGTTTGTGCAATTCCGGAGACGTTTACCTAGCGCGGCGGCGGTGCGGGAAAGACCAGCCGGACCTCGAGACCCTGCCCCACGTTTCGCGCCTCCACCCGGCCACCTGCGCGCATGAGCACCCGCTGAACGACCGCCAGCCCCAGCCCGGTCCCCTCGCTGGTGGTCGAGAAGTGCGGCTCGAACAGGCGCGCGAGGTGCTTGTCGCTCACCCCACCGCCGCTGTCCCGAACCGCAACGATAACCTCGGCGTCCGCCAACGCCACCTCGATTTCGACTGTCCCGGCGCTCTCTCCGATCGCCCGCACGCTGTTCTCCAGCAGGTGGCGCAAGGCTCTTCCCAGCCACCGCCGATCCGCCATGACCTCGGCGGCCGCGGCACCGGCCTGCGTCACCGTGATACCCCGCTGGTGCAGCACGGCGTACTCGCCGGCCACCTCGCGCGCCAGCGTCACCACTTCTACTGTCTCCGGCTCCCAGTGCTCGAGCGCGACCAGGTTCGAGAAGCCCTGTGCCACTTCGCGCAGGTGCGCCACGCGCTCGAGGATCTGTGCGGCCGCGACTTCTGCCACCGACACCACGTCAGCGGGCGACCGCTCCAGCGCCGCCTGGAGCTCCTCGGCCCAGAGGCGAATCGGCGTCAGGGGGTTCTTCACCTCGTGGGCGACGATCCTCGCGAGCTCGGCCAGCGAGGCCAGCCGCTCGGCGCGCGCCACCTCCGAGAGATCCTCCATGACGAGCAGCAGCCTGCCCTCGACGCCCGCGAGCGGAATCACCGTCGCCTGCCATAGCGCCTCGGGCGCGATGGCCGGGCGCAGCGCCGTGGTCACCGCCTCGCCCCGCGCCGCGCGCTCAAGCGCAGGCGCGAGCGCAGGCGCGAAGTGCTGGCCCAGGCGGCAAAGTGTCGTCTCCTCGCCGAGCAGGCGGCGCGCGGCGGGATTCGCCAGCTCCACCTCACCCCCGGGGCGGCACACCACGACCGAAGCCGACAGCGCGCCCAGCACGCGCTCGAGTAGGTCGCGTTCGCCCCGCAACTCCTCCTCGCGCCGCTGCACCTTGCCGGCCATCACGACAAAGGCGCGCGAGAGCTCGGCCATCTCCTCGTCGCCCTCGACGTCGAGATCGGCCACCGGCTCACCCTGCTCGAGGCGCCGGGTCGCCCGCACCAGCCGCCGCAATGGTCCGGCCAGCCGGCCCCCGAGGCGGTCGCCGATAGCCAGCGCCAGCCAGGCGGCGAGCACAGCGGTGATCACGAACCACTCGCGCGGCGAGGGCTCGTCCCCGGCGCCGGCGAGATGGAGCCCGGTCACGCCCACCACTCCGTCGCCCGGAGGCGCGGGCGCATAGATGTTGAGCTCGCCGTCGCCCTCGACGACCGGCTCCCGCCAGCCCCGCACCGCCCGCACATACGCCTCGGCCGGCGCCATCCGCGGGATCTCTCCGCCATAAGCAAGGTCCGGCCGGCTGCACCAGACCAGAGCGCCGGAGCGGTAGAGCGCAACCTGGGCGCCCATTTCGCGCACGAGCCAGGAAAGGTGCGGCTCGACTCCGGCCGCCTGCAGGGGCTGGCTCACCGTCCGCGCGAGCTCGAGTCGCCCTCGCTCCCGCTGCCTCACCCACTGCCGTGGAAGGAGCTGCCCGAGCAACAGAAGCGGAAGCAACGCGACCCCGGCCGCAAGCAGCCGCAGCCGCCCCGCGAAGGACCTCCGCCGCTCCCACAGCTCTCGCCAGGTGCGCCGCCGCTCCCATGCCGCCACCGGCAGCGCCCCCCACAGGGCCAGTGCGGCGAGCTGCAAGCCGGTCTCCGCCAGCGGCGGCCGAACCAGAGGAATCGCTACCACATGCTCACCTACCGCGCGCAGGTAGGCTCTGTGCTCGCGCTCCCCGAGGCCCACCCACCCCCAGCTCCTCCCCGCTGCCAGCGCGCGGCCCACGCTCGCGGGAGAAATCGGCCTGAACGTGCCGCCACGACCCACCACCACGCCGGCGCGATCGAACGCCGCCGTGGGCGCACGTAGGCCGGCGGCGGCGAACGCGGTCAACACATCGTGGGGGGCGTGAGGCGCGAGCACGACAATCCGCCACCCCCCCCGGAGGTCGCGCCCGGCCAGCTCCCGGGGGTTGAGCCCCTCGCCAGCGAGCGCCTCGCCCCAGACGGCGCCGAGCGAGCCGCTCGGGTCGACCAGCGCCAC
>JAZDGE010000367.1:0-5079 GCA_043807175.1 Acidobacteriota bacterium | reverse complement strand
AGCGGTCGCCGGCGCGGCGGCGCCGCGAGGAGGTGTTCTTCGCCCATCCGCAGGTGCGGCGATGGCTCTCCTTCGCCCCGGAACGGGTCTTCTGCCGCAGCCTCACGCTGGTGGCCGGGATTGCCACGACGCGCGAGCGCACGGCGCTGGCGCGCTTCGTGCGCCCGCTCGGCAGCGGCAGCAAGGTGCAAGGCCATTTCCATGCGGTTGCGATGCCGTTCCGGCCGCTGGCGAACGGGCGCATTGGCCTGGCCGAGACGGTGGCGGGCCTGTTCGAGAGCGGGCCGCCGCTGGGTGTGCTCCACCTTCTCAACGACGACCGCGCCATCGTCGGCGGCGGCGAGAGCGCCTTCCTGCGCGGCGCCCTCTGGCTTGGCCCACTCGCCGCAACCGTGGAGGTGGTGCCGTGAACCTCCTGCTCGGCGCGCTCACCATCGGCTTCATCCTCTCGCTGCTCGCGCTCGGCGTGTACATCTCGTTCCGCATCTTCTCGTTCGCGGACCTGACGACGGACGGCTCGATCACCCTCGGGGCGGCGGTGGCCGCGGTGCTCATCGCCGGCGGGCACGATCCCTTCCTGGCCACCGTAGCGGCCACAATCGCCGGCGGTCTGGCCGGCTGCGTCACCGGCATCCTCCACACCCGGTTCAAGATCCATGGCATGCTCGCGGGCATTCTGGTGATGACCGCGCTGTACTCGGTCAACCTCCACGTGATGGGGCGCTCGAACGTCCCCCTGCTTGGGCAGCGCACCGTTGCGGCGGTCGCAGAAGGGCTCGCGGCCGGTCTTTTCGGCGCGCCGGTGGTGATGCTGCTCGGCTGGGAGGTGGCGGCGCGAGACCTCGCGGTGCTGCTCGCCGCGGTGGCCGCCGTTGGGCTGGTATGCCTGCTCATCTACGCGTTCTTCTGCACCAATCTCGGGACGGCGATGCGGGCGACCGGCGACAACCCGCAGATGATCCGTGCCCTCGGTGTCCACACCGGGAACATGATCGTGATCGGGCTCGCCCTCGCCAACGCGCTGATCGCCCTCTCGGGAGCGCTGCTCGCCCAGTACCAGGGCTTCGCCGACGTGCAGATGGGGATCGGCATGGTGGTGTGGGGCCTCGCCAGCGTGATCATCGGCGAGGCGCTGCTGCGCACCCGCTCGCTCGCGATGACGATCAGCGGCGCGGTGATGGGCTCGGTGCTCTTCCGCCTGCTGGTCGCGATCGCGCTGCGCTGGGGCCTCGACCCCAATGACCTCAAGCTCGTGACGGCGGTATTCGTCTTCCTCGCCCTCATCCTGCCGAACCTGCTCCAGACCGCGCGCGGGCGAAAGGCGGAGGCGGCAGATGCTTGAGGTCGAGGGTCTGCACGCAACGTTCAAGCGCGGCACGCCCAACGAGGTGCGGGCGTTGCAGGACGTCAGCGTCACCGTCGTGGCCGGCTGCTTCACCACCGTGATCGGCACCAACGGGTCGGGGAAGTCCACACTCTTGAACGCGGTGGCCGGCACTGTCATCCCTGACTCAGGGAGGGTCTGCATCGCCGGCCGGGACGTGACGGCGTGGCCCGAGCACCGCCGCGCCCGCCTGATCGGCCGGGTCTTCCAGAACCCGTTCAGCGGCACTGCTCCCACCATGTCGATTGCGGAGAACCTGGTGCTTGCCGCACGGCGGGGGCGCGGGCGCGGGCTGGGTTGGGCGCTGACCAGAGGCGTTCTCTCGACTCTGCGCGAGCGCGTGCGGGCGCTCAACATGGGCTTGGAGGAGCGGCTCGACACCCCCATCGGCAGCCTGTCCGGGGGTCAGCGCCAGGCCCTCACCCTCCTGATGGCGAGCATGGTCAGACCCGAGCTGCTGCTCCTCGACGAGCACACCGCGGCGCTCGACCCCAAGTCGGCGGAGCAGGTCATCCAGCTCACCCGCGAGATCGTCGAGCGCGACCGCCTCACGACCCTGATGGTCACCCACTCGATGCACCAGGCGGCCAGTCTCGGCGACCGCCTCCTGATGATGCACCGCGGCGAGATCATCGACGACATCTCCGGGGTGGCGAAGCGGCGGCTGCGCCCGGAGGACCTCCTCGCCCGCTTCGAGGAGGTCCGCCGCAGCGAGCAGCTCGACCCCTCGGCCGCCGAGCTGCTGCGCCAGCAGTACGTTTAGGCTCAGACCGTGATCGTGACCAGGTCGATGCGAGCCGGGTCGCCGATTCCGAGCCCGCGGGAGATCGCGGTCTCGATGTGCCGTGTCTGGCGCATCGTGTCGGGCAGACGGGCAGCGGCGCGCTTTTCCATGATCAACCGGCGGCAGATCACGTCGAGGGCGACCGGGTCGGTGGCGAGGTAGATGGCGTTCTCGTGCCAGATCCGGGCGCGGTCGCGCGGGCACGGTCCGCCGTCGTAGCAGCCCTGAGTGGCGTCGAGCACGATGAGCGGCACCTTGGTGATTCGCAGATAGTGCTGGTAGGCGTCGGCGATGAAGGGGTCGCAGCCGTTGTCGTGGGCGCTGCGGTAGTGGTCAAAGCAGCCAAAGGCGATGTTCTTCAGCGCCAGCGTCACGCCCGAGATCCCGTGGTCCTTGAGCACCGGCAGGCTGAGCGTGACGTCGGTGCGCTCGCTCGCCATCGTGTCGATCGGCGCCTCGCCGAGCAGACTTCGGAGGGCGCGGGCCCGGTCGTAGCGCCCGCCGGCCTCGATGCTCCCGCCGTGTGTTCCGCGCCCGAGCTTGTAGACGGTCGGGGCGAAGTGGTCCTTCCAGCGATCCCAGACGATGACATCGGCGGGCCGCACGCCGGCGCTGATCACGCCGGCCGCCACCGCATCGGTGACCTCCTGCGCGGTGTAGACGAAGGGCCGTCCCAGCAGGTTGATCTTCAGGCCGACCCGCTGGCCGGGCGAGAAGAAGCGCTTCCACGCCAGCTCGGCCGCCGACTCTCCGGTGAGCGCCATGAGCCCCTTGGCGACCATGAGGGCGGCCACCTGCGGATCGCGCTTCTCGCCGCTGAACACGTTGGCCGACTCGACGCGTACGACCCGCGCCCGGCCGGTCGCAGCAGCGGCGGCGCGCCCCCCGAGAACCCCGGCAGCAGTCCCGCCGAGCACGCCCTTGAGCAGCCCGCGCCTGGTCAAACCTTCCCGCCCTGCGATCATCTGGCCTCCGAAAGGGCTGCGCCGACCTCGGCCTCGCCGCGCCTGCATTGTAGGCGCGCTGCGGACGACGGCGCTCCCCTCGCTGTGCGAGCGGCGCGAGGGGCGCCCGGACTGCCTCCACCGGCGGAGCGTGTACCGGCCTGAGAGCGAGCTTGGTCGCGTTTGGTGGTCTGCCGCCCCTTCGACCCACGCAGCGTTCAAGGACTACTATTGGGCCGCCGACGGTGCTTGAGGCGGATGTTTGGAAAACGCAATCAGCGTTGCGGACCTTTAAAGGAGAAGCATGATGAGAATTCCGTCACCTATCGTCCCGCTCGCTTGCCTGGCGCTCCTTAGTGCAAGCCTCGCTTTCGGCCAGGAGTCGGTCGAGACCGCGATCCGCGAGCGCGTGCGGCAGTACGAGGCGGCCTACAACGCAGGCGATGCCGAAGCAGTAGCCGCTATCTACGCCGTTGATGGCACCCACACGTATGCGCTCGGCTTCACCCATCGCGGCCGGCTCGAGATCGCCAATGGTCTCAAGGAGCTCTTTGCCGGCCCGTTCAAGGGCACGCGCGTCACCATCAGCCCACTGCACATCCGCGCACTCTCGTCGGATGTCGCCGTGGAAGAGGCCTCCTTCTCCATCGCAGGTCTCAGGGAGCCAGGTGGCACGGATCTCCCGCCCGTCACCGGGCTCTGCCTCGGCGTCTACCAGAAACAGGGTTCCCTCTGGTTTGCAGCGGCGCTGCAGTGCATGGTGCCCCCTCCAACCGCTCAGCCGAGATAGGCGAGCGAGAGGCTGATCGGCCGCCCCGTTCCAAGCCTGCCGTGCAGCTCGACCGCGGCGCTAGACGTCTTGACAGCCAAGAGAGCGATACGTACAGTAATTCTGTACGGATGTTCTGGAGGTAGCCGGTGCCCACTGAAGTGACCTACACGTACGCACGAGCCCACCTGGCGACCCTCTGCAGCGAGGTGGCCGCCGACAGGGGAGCCGTGACTATCCACAGGAGGGGGGCGGAGGATGTCGCACTCGTGGCTGCGGCCGAGCTGCGGAGTCTGCTCGAAACCGCCCACCTGTTGCGGTCCCCAAGGAACGCGCAGCGTCTGCTGAAAGCGCTGGCGAGAGCTCAAGCGCAGACAGTAACACCAGGCACCCTAGACGAGGTTCGTCGCGAGCTGGGCCTTGCCGAGAAAGCCTAAAGCAGAAGCCCAGGCGCCCTCCTCGCGGGTTGCCGTCTTCCAGTCTGAGTTCATCGAGGACCTCCGCTACTGGCTTGAAACCGAGCGCCGGGTGGCGGTCCGAGCGCTGGACCTTGTCGAAGCGGTCCTGCGGGATCCCTTCAAGGGAATCGGGAAGCCGGAACCACTCAGGTACTTGGCTTCCGGCGCATGGTCTCGCCGCCTCACCGAGGAGCACCGTGTCGTCTACCTGGTATCCGCTGGGCGTGTGGACTTCCTCCAAGCCCGGTACCACTACTGATACGCACAGGTCACTCAACGGCGGTTTGCGACGAGCGTCCCTGGTCACCTGTGGCCCACTCATGGCCGATCCTTTCGTGGTTGGTCCGCGAGCGCAATCGACCGTGCCGCCACCGCCGCCGTCGCCGAAAGCGATTCTCTGTCGGCCCTGCGATTGACGGGGCGGCGGTCCTGCGGTGCCGAGGCCGGTGCGTTGGCCACCAGTAGCGCGGCGGGCGGAATTCAACGGCGCGAAGCGGCGTTAATACTCCCGTTGAGAGGGCGAAGACCTTGAGGGAAATGTGGTCAGACGCCCTCGAAGGGAGATCCAGTCATGAGAGCACTTCTCGCTGTACCCGTCATTTTGGCCCTGGCCATCCCAGCCAGTGCCGCCGCCCCGGCCGGCGCCGAGGCCGCAATTCAAAAGGTGTGGCAGCACTTCTCCGACGCATGGGGGCGCGGCGACGCCCATGCCCGCGCCGCGGTGTGGGCGGAGGACGCGA
>JAZDGE010000366.1:0-3957 GCA_043807175.1 Acidobacteriota bacterium | reverse complement strand
CGGGTTTCACGTCTCGTTGTTGCGTGATCTGGGTGTCATCGTAGCCGGCTTCGATCGCTCGCTGGCGGCTCTGCGCACTGCCCCGCGCGGCCTGGTGGCGGCTGGAGACCTGCTGCACCCCCCGCTTCAAGACGCCGTCGCCGACGGCGTGATCTGCCTCGGGAACACGATCTCGCTGCTCCCCTCGCGCCGCCTCCAGCGCCAGGTGCTCGCCGCTCTGGCGGCGCTCTTGCGGCCCGGCGGTGTGCTTCTCCTGCAGGGCGAGGACACAGGCCTGCTGGTCGCGGCGGGCCCCCTGCTGCGCACCCGGCGCATCGACCCCGAGACCGTGCATGTCCGGGTGTTCGAGCGAAGGGGCCGGCAGGTGCGCCTGCTGGCCGGCGTGGCCCGCGTCGGTGGCGAGGCGCAGCTCGAGGAGAGCTGCTTTCTCCCCACCTCCGCCGCCGCTCTCGGACGCCTCGCCGCCACTCTCAAGCTGCACGAGATCGTGCCGCCGGCCGCGCCACCCGGCGCTGGCGCCACCTGGTGGATCGCCCTGGAAAGAAATTCGGGGTCCTGGGCCCGGGGTCCGGGGTCCGTTTCCCCCACCCACCCGTAGGTGTGCTCAAGGGGAGGCAGGTCTTTCATGTGCGGCTGGTCGCAAGCCGCCGTGGGGCACCTCAGCCCGTAAGCCTCAGGTAGAAAGCTCCCCGCTCAATCGCGCGAGGGCTGTCTTCGACCCAACCACACGAGGAGGATGTCTGCTTTTGGATTTGCCCCTGGGTGGGTGGGGGCCGGACCCCGGACCCCGGGCCCCGGTCCCCTGCCTTTCAGCGTTCCATCGAGCTGATCTTCAGCGCCAGCGCCAGCATCGCGAGCACGATCACCCCGAGCGAGACGAGGAGGCCGGTCCTGCGAAAGCGAATCTCGCGCTCCGCGTTGGCGGCGAGGGCGTCAGCCGCCCGGGTCGAGGCCAGCGAGGCCTGGCTCTGCACCACGACCAGCTTCGGGTTGGCGGTGTGGATCTCGTTGCGGGCGAGGACGAGCGTCTGGTGTGCGTCCTCAAGTCGAACCGTCGCCTCTTCCATCAGCATGCCGGCGCGCTCGGCCTTCTTGACCCGAACGCTGGCGGCGGCGAGCGCGTCGGCGGCGCCGGTGATCGCCTTGCCAAGCGACTCCGCCGCGACCGCGCCCGGGTCGCCGGCGGAATGGCACCCGCCACACACGCCGCCGGCGCCCACTCCGATCCACCTGTCCTGCGGTTCGAGGATGGCGTGATTGCCATGGCAGGCCTCGCAAGCCGGTTGGCCCATGGCGGCGAAGGCGTCCTTGTGGGGCGAAACGTCGAACTGCTCGCGCTGGGTGAGGTGGCAATTGCCGCAGACGCTGGACACCGAGTCGACGCCGGGCGGGGTCGCGCCATGCGAGCCATGGCAGTCGTTACAGGTCGGCGCCGAGAGGTCGTTCTTCTTGGCCAGCGCGTTGAAGTGAACCGAGTGGGCGTACTCCTCGAGCTCGTTGCCCTTGATCCCGTAACCGGCCATCAGGGTGGCGTTGCCATGACACTTTCCGCAGGTCTCGACGATGCGCGTCGGGTACGTAGGCGAGCGAGCGTCATCGGGTGGCAGGATGCCGTGGGCGCCGTGACAGGAGGCGCAGGTGGCGACCTTCTCATCGCCTTTGGCGAGTGCTTGACCGTGGCGCGAGGTTTGGTACTGGGCGAGCTGGTCGGTGGGGATGTTGGGCGCGTAGCGCAGCATGAAGGAGGCCTGGCTGTGGCACGAGCCACAGACCTGGGGAATCCTCTGCGGTTGAGGCCGACCGATGAACCCGCTGCCAGGGTCCATCGCCACGGCGGCGTCGTCCGAGCTCGGGTCGCCGCCATGACAGCCGGCGCAGGTGATCCCCTGGCGATGGTGAGTGTCCTGCTCCGCTGCGGCCGCGGGCGCCTGGAGGCGCACCTCGTCGAGCTCGAGGTGGCAGGTGGTACACATGTCCGCGGCCGGCTTTCCCGGCGGGCCCAGGACGCTGCCGCGTCCCGCCGCCGAGGTCGCGAGCGCGAGCGAGAGCCCAGCAAAAACGACCACCGGCGTGCGGTTCATTTGAACACCCCCAGAAAAGAAAGTGCGGTGAACGAGACGAGGTAGGCGAGCACCAACCAGCCGAGGACGACGAAGGCCCGGCCGGGGCGTCCACGGGTGCTGGCGCGGTCGAGCACTGGCGCCAGGAACCAGACCAGGCCCCCGATCGAGAAGACCGCGAGGCCAACGAGCTCGCCCTCGATGCCGAGCACATGGGCGGGGAGCAGCTTTAAGCTCTCGAACATGAAGAGGAAGTACCACTCGGGCGCGATGCCGGCAGGCGCGGGAGCGAAGGGATCGGCCTTGGTGCCCAGCTCCCAGGGGAGGAGGGCGGCAAGCGCCGCCAGGATCGCCAGGCCGCCCAGCCACACCACCGTGTCGCGCAGCGCGAAGCTGGGGAAGAAACGCATTGGTGTGCGCCGCTTCGCTTCCGCCTCGAGCTGCGCCGGAATGTGCATCCCCTGCCGCTGCACGAGAGCGAGGTGAAGGCCGAGGAGGAGCGTCGCGAGCATCGGCAGGATCGCGACGTGGAAGCCGAAGAAGCGAGTCAAGGTGGCGCCCGTCACCTCCTCGCCGCCGCGCAGGAACTTCAGCAGCCAGGCGCCCGCGAAGGGGACCTTGCTGACCATGTCGGTGCCAATGCGGGTGGCGAAGAACGACAGCTCGTTCCACGGCAGGAGATAGCCGGAGAAGCCGAACCCCATCGCGAGACCGAGTAGCAGGCAGCCGCTCCACCAGGTTGCCTCGCGCGGTTTGGCATACGAGCCCAGCAGGTAGACCGAGAACATATGGGCGAAGGCGCTGGCGATCATGAGATTGGCCGACCAGGAGTGGATCGAGCGCACGAGCCAGCCGAAGGGCACGCGGTTCATGATGAACTGCACGCTCTCGAAGGCGGCCTCGGCGGTCGGCCGGTAGTAAAGCAGCAGCAGGATGCCGGTGGCGACCTGGATGGCGAAGAAGAACATCGTCAAGCCGCCGAAGTAGTAGGCCCAGGAGAGACGGTGCCGGGGCACATCCTTGTGCTCGATGTACTCGACCAGGGGCGCCAGGTCGAAGCGCTCGTCGAGCGCCTGCCAGATCCGTTCGGTGATTCGCATGGCTAGGCCCCCCTCGTGACGAAGATGTCGTCGCCCGCCAGGTCCACCTTGAAGCTCTCCAGCGGCCGCGGCGGCGGCCCGGCGATGTTCTTGCCTTGCAGGTCGTAGTGGCCATTGTGGCAGGCGCACCAGATGTGCTGGAAGTCGGGGCGGTACTGCACCGTGCAGTTGAGATGAGTGCACACCGCGGCGTATGCCCGCACCTCACCGGCCGGGGTACGGACGAGGAGCCCGGGACGGGCGCCGAAGCGGAAGATCTTGCCGGAGTTGGGTGGCAGCTCGGAGAGCTTGCCGGCGAGCACCCGGTTAACCGGCGCCTCGCCCACCTCGGGTGGAATCACGAAGCGGAAGACAGGATAAAGCGCCGCCAGCGCCGTCGCTCCCAGCGAGGTGCCGAGCAGCCAGTTCAGAAAGCCTTTCCGCGTCACTGCGGCCTGCCCATGAGCTTGTGCCAAGGGTCCCTCCAGCGTCGAGCTCCTCCTGCATTGTTGGCGTCCGCCCGGCCGTCGTCAAGCGCTTCAGGCGCCTGACCGGCGCAAGATCTGAGCAAATGAGCCAGATTTTCAGAGCGGGCGTTTGGGCGGGGAACGGGCGGGCGGGTTTGCTGGGTGGGGGCTGGTGGCAACTGTCAACTGTCGACTTGACGCTTCGCCTCGTCAGTTTGAGGCGAAGCGTCGCTGTTCTGGCACAATATCGCCGTGAGACCAGAAGAGCTGGCGACGGTGCTGCGACGAGTGCCCATCCTGGCCACACTCCCGGCGCCGCCGTTCGCGGAGATCGCGGCCCTGTGCCGGGTG
>JAZDGE010000365.1:0-7904 GCA_043807175.1 Acidobacteriota bacterium | reverse complement strand
GCGCTCGCCGTCGCCCTCGTCCTGATGGTGAACTGGCTGAGCTACCGCCACTACCTGCGGGGCGACTGGACCTCGTCGAAGATTTACTCGTTGTCAGAAAAGACGCTCAATGTGCTCAAGGGCGTGACCTCGGAGGTCTTGACCACCGTTTTCATGACTCCTTCGACGCCGCTGTTCACTGAGACCAAGGAGCTCCTCACCCGCTACCAAGCGAAATGCCCCAAGCTCAAGGTGGAGTTCATCGATCCCGACCGTGACCCGCTGCGCACCCGCCAGCTCGCGCAGGAGTTCGGCGTCTCCGCCGCCAACACCGTGGTGTTTGCCGCTGGCGACCGCAAGAAGTACGTGACCTCCGAGCAACTGGCCGAGTACGACTACTCCGGGGTGCAGATGGGCCAGGGGCCCAAGCTCAAGGGGTACAAGGGCGAGGAGCAGTTCACCTCGGCGATCCTGGCGGTCGTCAACCCGAAGCAGCCCAAGCTCTACTTCACCACCGGCCACGGCGAGAAGGACCTCGAGGGCTACCGCGAGGATGGCCTCTCGCAGCTCAAGGAGCTCCTGAAGCGAGACAACCTCGAGGCTGAAAAGGCCACCCTGCTCGGCGGCCAGGTCCCAGCCGACTGCGACCTGCTGGTGATCGCCGGTCCCACCGCGCCGTTTACCGAGGTCGAGAAGGCCGCCCTCAAGAGATACGTCGACAAGGGGGGCCGGCTGCTGCTGATGCTCGACCCGCTGCTGGGTGGGATGCAGCGCCCCTCCGGGCTCGAGGAGCTGGCGAAGGGCTATGGCGTGCTCTATGGCGAGGACCTGGTCGTCGATCCCGCCAATGCGCTGCCGTTCGTCGACCTCTCGGCGGTGTTCGCCAACGAGTTCCGCGCCCATCCGGTGGTCGACGGGATGAAGGGCCTGGCGGTGCTGCTGCCGGTCGCCCGCTCGGTGACCACGACGACGGCCGAAGGTGCGACCTCGACCCAACTGCTCACCACCACCGCGGGTGGCTGGGGGGAGCGCTCACTCGCCACCGCGGGCGGGCGGTTGCAGGTCAACAAGGACTCCACCGACACCCCGGGTCCGGTTCCGCTAGGTGTGGCCGCGCAGTCGGAGAATGACAAGGAGACGGGTTGGCGGATCGTCGCCTTCGGCGACTCGGACTTCGCCGCCAATGGCCAGCTTGCCAACGCCGGCAACCTCAACCTGGGCATGAACGCGATCAACTGGCTGGTCAAGCGCGAGGAGGCCCTCGGAATCGCCCCGCGCCAGCCCGAGCAGGTGCAGCTCTTCCTTTCGCGGGCGCAGATGCGCTCGATCGCGCTCGTCTCGCTCGCCGGCCTGCCACTGGCCGCGATCGCTCTCGGCGTCGGCGTCTGGTGGCGCCGCCGCCGCTAGGAGGTCGATCATGCGTCCAGCTCGTTTGATAGCGCTCGCTCTGGTGGTGCTTGGCCTCGGCGCGTACATCTACTTCGTGGAACGCCACAAGCCCAGCACCGACGAGCTGAAGGAGCGGCAGGACAAGCTCTTCCCCACCTTCGAGCAGGCCAAGGCGCAGAAGGTGGTGGTGACCAACAGCCATGGGCGCTTCGAGCTGGTGAAGGAGAAGGAGGACTGGAAGCTCGTCGTCCCACTCGCCGACGCGGCCAACGGCGGCGCCGTGACCGGTCTACTCTCGTCGCTCGCCGGGCTCAAGTCGGAGCGCACGCTCGAGGCCAAGGAGGTCAAGCTCGCTGACTATGGTCTCGACAAGCCGCCGCTTTCGATCAGCGTGACCAGCGAGGGGGGGGGCGAGATCACCCTCAAGATGGGCGCCGAGATGCCGCTCGGCAACAACCGTGCGGCCCTGGTCGGCGGCGACAAGGTCTACCTGGTCAGCAAGTTCATCTCGACCGACCTGGACAAGGACCTGGCCGGCTGGCGCTCCAACGACCTCGCCCAGATCTACGCCACCGACGTCGCTTCGCTGACCGTCAAGGATGCCGCCGCGCGCGTCGCACTCGCGCACACCGGCAACCTATGGACGCTCACCGAGCCAATCGCCGATCTGGCCGAGCGCGAGCGGGCGGATGGCGTGGTCTCGGACATCGGCGCGGCGCAGATCAAGGAGTTCCTCGACTCGCCCGGCGACCTTGCCGCGCTCGGCCTCCAGCCGCCGCTTGTCGAGGTCACCCTGGTGCGCAAGGACAACGCGGCGCCGCTGCTGCTCGCCTTCGGTAGCGAGCGCGAGGTGGCGAGCGCCAAGCAGCGCGCCTGCAAGCGCGGTGAGCGGGTGTTCTGGGTCGAGGCCTCGGCCGCCAACCGCGCGGTGACGGCGCTCGCCGACTGGCGGGCGAAGAAGCTCGTGAGCCTCGACACCTGGGCGGCCGACAAGCTCGAGCTTGAGGCCGGCAAGGAAAAGGCCGCGCTGGAGCGCAAGGACGGCGTGTGGAAGACGGGGAGCGTGGAGGTCGACGGCGATCAGGTCTCACGCCGCCTCGGGGTGCTCTCCGACCTCCTGGTGGTGGCCTACGATCGCCCCAAGCCGTCCGGCACGCCGTCCGGGCATGTCAAGGTGACGGCAGATCAGGGCGCGGTCATCGAGGCGACGTTCTACCCCGGCGGGAGCGACGGCGAGGCCATTGCCGTGGTCCCGGGTCGCGCCGGTGCGCTGGCGGTAGACTCGGCGCGCGCCGGCGAGCTGCTCGCCGACGTACCCTCGCTCGCTCGGCCCAAGCCGACCCCCACGCCCGCGGTGACGCCAACCGCGGCGCCCACGGCGACCACGGCGACTCCCGCACCGGCCTCCGCCTCGTAACGCCCTCGGGGAAGCGGCTAACCACTACCTGCCGTAGGCGGGATCGTGGTCGGAGTGGAGCGAGAGAAGCCGCAAGCAGTTGCCGTCGCGGCATGCAACCGCCCGGAAGCGCTGGGAGATGCGAAGGGAGTACAACCTCCCGCCACCCGGTCCAGGGCGTGAGAGGATCACCTCCCATCGCAGACCTGGATCGGCGTAGATCTCGTGCCAGCTCATTGCGGCAAGCCTGCCCAGCGTGCGCAGCACCGCCCACTGGCCCTCCTTCGGGAGGGCGAGGAGCTGGCGCTGGAAGACCGGGCAGTTGAGATCGAGCTCGACTGCGCCGGCGGCAGGGCTCACGAGTTCAGCCGATTCGTGAGGTGGTCGAGATCAGTCAGCGCCGGAACGGTCTGCTCGGCCCAGCTCACGGCCTCGGTTACGGCGGCCGTCGCCTCGGCGCCCTGCAGCCAGCGCTCGCTGTCCGGCACCAGCTCGCCCAGCTTGACGATCCACACGCCGGGGTCGATCTCATCGACCAGCGCGTGGCGGCCTGCGTGCTCCTTGCCAAGCGAAATCTGCCCGCTCGCCCCGATCGTCTTCACGCTCGCCACGGCGTCTCTCCCTTCGTGCTGCATGATAGCACCACCGCATGATCCTGGACGGGTGCCGGTGTGCAGCACGGCCCACGGCCAGGTCCACGTCCAAGTCCACGTCCAGGTCCAAGCCCAAATGCACGCCGGTCGCGCATCCCTATCCGACAACCAACAAGGACTTAAGCTGTTCCCGGAGCCCGGAGCCCGGAGCTTGGTTTGGGGGACGGGTGGGTGGGTTTCCTGGGTGGGGTGTGGGGGAAACTGTTGCCTGTCGCCTATCGCCTGCGGCTCCGCCTGGGCCGCACAGGCAGCGCCCACGCGCGCCAAACGCGCAACCAGCGACCGGCGTTGACTGCCTGCAAAGGCGGAGCCGCCTACTCCTCCCCGTTGGCGATTCCCAACCGGCGGATCATCTCGTTGAGGGTCGAGGGACGCACCTTGAGCATCCGGGCGGCGCGGCGCTGGACGCCGCCGCAGCGGGCGAGAGAGGCCTCGATGAGGGCGCGAGTGTACTGGTTGACCGCGTCCCGCAGATCGAGCCCCTCGGCCGGCAAGTGGCTGGGGGGCACAGTTTGCGGCTGAAGCACCTCGGCGGGCAGGAGATCCACCTCGAATGCGTCACCGGCGCAGAGCACGACACCTCGTTCGATGACGTTTTCGAGCTGGCGGACATTACCTGGCCAGTGGTAGGACAGGAGCACGTCGAGCGTCTGGGGGGCAAGGGAGATCGCCGGCTTGTCGTTTTCGTCCGAGAACTTCCGCATGAAGTGCGCGGCCAGCGCCGGGACGTCATCGCGGCGCTCGCGCAGCGGCGGAATCTCGATCGTGATCACATTGAGCCGGTAGTAGAGGTCCTCGCGAAAGGCCCCTTCGGCCACCATGCGGGGGAGCTCCGCGTTGGTGGCGGCGATAATCCGCACATCCACCCGCAGGTTTCCCTCGCCACCGACGGGAATGAACTCGCGCTCCTGAATGACGCGCAGGAGCTTGGCCTGAGTTTGCAGGGGGACGGTGCCGATCTCGTCGAGGAAGATCGTCCCACCGTCGGCCACCTCGAAGAGGCCGCGCCGGGTCGCCACCGCCCCGGTGAAGGCGCCGCGCACATGGCCGAAGAGCGTCGACTCCAGCAGGTCGATGGGCACCGAGCCGGTATTCACCACCACGAACGGTCCCTCGGCGCGCGGCGAAAGGTGATGAATCGCCCGGGCGAGCAGCTCCTTGCCGGTGCCGGACTCGCCGGTGAGCAGGATGTTGGAGCGCGAGGGAGCGGCCCGGCGCACGAGCGCGATCACTCGCTCCATGGCGGGGGAGCGCCAGATGAGGTGGTCGAGCCCCTCGAGGCGCTGCCGCAGGTCGCGGTTCTCGGTGCGCAGGCGGCGCTGCTCGAGCCCCTTGCGCACCGTGAGGATGACCTCCTGGTTCTTGAACGGCTTGGGGATATAGTGGAAGGCTCCCTGCCGCATCGCGGTGATCGCGGTCTCGACCGAGGAGTAGGCGGTGATCACCACGATCACCGTTTCCGGATCGCGCCGTTTGAGCTCCTTCAGCACCTCGAGCCCGGGGCGGTCTGGAAGCATGAGGTCGAGGAGGACGAGATCCACGTCCTGCTCCTCGGCCGAGCGCAGCCCCTCGGCGGCGTTGGCGGCCTGCACCACCTGAAAGCCCTCGCGTCGCAGCAGGGTGGCGAGCACATCCTGGAGCACAGGTTCGTCGTCGATGATGAGGATTCTCATTCACTCCTCCCAACCGCATCCAGCTCCACCCGCAGCACGGTGCCCGCCGGCGAGGTCCTTGCGACGCTGATTGCGCCGCCATGAGCGACGATGATGTCGCGGCTGATCGAGAGGCCGAGGCCGGTCCCGCCCCGGCCCTCCCTGGTCGTCACGAACGGCTCGAACACCCGGCCGGCAAGCTCGGCGGGCATGCCGGGGCCGCTGTCAGAGACCTCCAGCACGACCTTGCCGTTCTCCCTGACGATCGAGAGCTCGACCCGGCCTCCCGCCGGGGTGGCCTGAATTGCGTTGCGCAGGAGATTGTGGACGACCAGCTCGAGCTGCACGCGGTTGCCGCTGACGGTCGCATCTCCCAACATGTGGCAGTCGATCTCGACTCCAAGGCGCGCGCCGTCGCTGCGCATCTGAACGAGCTCGTCGCGGGCGACGGCGGCGAGGTCCACACTCTGGCGTTCGATGCCCGAGGGGCGGGCAAGCTCAAGCAGGTTGGAGACGATGCGGGCGACGCGAAACGACTGCTCCTCCAGCTTGGCAAGCAGGGGGCTGCGCGGGTCACCGGGAGGCGTGAGCTCGCGCAGGAGCTGGGAATAGGAGGCGATGCCCGTCACCGGCGTGTTGACCTCGTGGGCGAGGCCGGCGGCGAGGCGGCCGAGGGCGGCCAGGCGCTCCTGCTGGGCGAGGCGCTGCTCGAGGCGCAACTGCTCGGAGATGTCGTCCAACGCGACAACCCGGCCGTCGAAGCTGCCCGGCTCATCCTCCAGCGCCGAGGTGGAGAGCAGTCCGGTGCGGCGCTCGCCTCCCACGGCGAGTCGAATCTGCACCCCGGCCAGGCCCGCCGGCAGGCTCGCGCGCCACTCCTCGGGCAGCTCCACGAGGCTGGCGAGGCTCTCGCCGACGAGCGCGCCCGGCGCCCGGTCGAGCAGCGTGCCGGCGCGTTGGTTGGCGCGCAGCACGCGGCCGCGGGAGTCGCAGATCAGCAAGGCCACCGCCGAGAACTGGAAGACGCGCTCCAGATACCCCTCGAGCAGGCGGTGCTCCTCCACCTGGCGGCGGAGGTCGGTGAGGAGAAGGGTGTTTTCGAGTGCCAGTGCGGCCTGCGCGGCGAGCGCCGCGACCAGACGCCGCTCGCCGTGGCCGAGCGGCAGCTCGCCTTGACGGAGGCCGCAGTAGACCACGCCCACGACCCGCCCCTCGCACTCCATCACGAAGCGGTGCCAGAGGCCGCGCTCGTGAAGCGCGCGCTCCTCCTCGCTCGGGTAGGCGCCCCGCACCGAGTCGACCTTGCGAGTGGGCAGGGCGCTGCTCGGCGGCGCCGGGGAAAGCTGCGCGCCGGCGGCAAAATAGGTCACCACCTGGTCCACCGCCAGCGCCTCCTGAAGGAGCTTCGCGAGCCGGCCGAGCAGCTCGACCGGATCGCGATGGGCCACCGCCTGCTCGGCGAAGGCGGTCAGGGCACGACGAGCAGCGAGGCGCTCGCGGTATTGAAAGCGCTCGAACCCCTCGAGCAGTAGGCGGCGTGCCGGCACCGCCAGCGCCACCAAGAGGACGCCACCGGCAACTGCGACAAGGTTGCGCCAGTTGCCCAACTGGTAGCCCGCCTGGGTGATGCCCAGATTGAGCAGGGCGAAGCAGATCCCGCCAAGGAGCACGGCGATGCCGGTCGCCACCACCTGGCGGGTGATGTCCTCGAGGTCCCAGAGACGGAACTCGAGCAGCGACGACGCCACGCCGAGCGGAACCAGGGCGAGCGGCAGCAGCGAGATCCACGAGAGGACCTCGAGATCGGCGCCGGCGAGGGCGGGAATGAGGGAGAGCAGCAGGTAGGGCGCAAAGCCGGCAGCGGCGCCGAGCGCCACCCACTCCACCTGGCGCCGCCGGGTGGGATCGTGCCGGCTGGCCAAAAAGGCGCGAAACCCGAGGCCCGCTGCGGTGACGACGCCGAGGATTGCGAGCAGGGCGGTAGCGGCATCGAGCGCCTCGGGGAGGAGCACGTCACCAACCACCGGTCGCAACACGCCCATGGACAGGCCAGTGCGGCCCAGCGCCACGGTCAGTGAGGGCAGGAAGGCAAGACTGAGCCAGCCAGAGCCGAGCGTGCGGAACGGAAAGGTGGCAAAGAACGTGACCAGCAAGGGAGGCAGCGCCAGCCGCCCAAAGTCCCGCAGCAGCAGCAGCAGTTGCCCGAGCGCGTCGCCTTCCTGCAGCCCTGGGATGACGATCGCTGCGAACAGGGCCTCGGCGAGGGCGAAGAAGCGTCCGGCATGCGCGGTTGGATGGCCGAGAAACACCAACCCCGCCACCACCAGTGTGAACATGGCGGCAAAGGCGACCAGCAGGTAGCGCACATCGATCTGAGGCGAAGGCGGGTAGTAGTGCACCTCACGCAGGGCGCTGCCGCGCATGAGCGAGAGCAGGGAGATGCGGCGGCGATACAGCGTCTCCTCGAGATCGCCCAATTGGTTGGCCGGGACGCCCTCGACGGCGACCACGGTGTCGCCCCAGGCGAGGCCGGCGCGGGCGGCGCCACTGCGCGCCGTGACGCTCACGATCATGAAGCCGGAAGGAACCGGCATAGCGGTGAAATCGAGCCGGCGGAACTCCGCCACATTGCGCATGAAGCCGAGCAGCCCGGCGATCGCCGAGAGCGCTCCGATGGCGAGGAGGAGAATGCTCTGAGCAGGCCGTTCGTGCCGCCGAAACCATCCCTTGACCGGGAGCATGAAGTGGGACGAGTCGGAAGGCGGCAGGGGCGCGTTCATCTTGCCGGATGGTATACGAAAATCCGAACAAAGGGTTTCGGTCGGGGCCGCGATC
>JAZDGE010000364.1:0-3406 GCA_043807175.1 Acidobacteriota bacterium | reverse complement strand
ATCCGCCCTCGCAGCAGAAGCCAACTGGGGTTGCCGTCAGTTGACGGGCCGGTTCTCCTCGGCGCCGAGGAACTCGCTTTCGTAGGCGGCGACCTTCCAGCCGTCCGCGGTCTTGCGCACCACCGCGGAGACTCGAAACGTCGCTCGCATCGCCCCGCGTGTCGCAGACATCGCGCCGGGCGGATCGAAGCCCAGCCCCTGCCTTATCTTGAGGGTCACCTCATCGCCTGCAGGCGAGCGCACCTCGGACTCGACCTGGTAGGCGGTGGTGAGCAGCGCCTCGGCAGGATGCCAGTACGCGAGTGAGTGAGGTTTGGGGTTCTCCAGCGCCGGCAGCTCCGGGATCGCATGGCGGCTCGCGAAGTCGGCGCGCCCGCGCACGATCTCGTCCGCGAACTTCTCGAGCGCGACGAGCGGCGCCTTGCGTCCCTGGTCGAAGCGATAGGCCATGAATCCCACGGCACTGATCAGCAGCAGGAAGAGAAGCTTCTTCATCCATCCTCCCCGCCCCCCCGCGGGGGCTTCAGGCGGCGGGCCTGGGCGGCGCCGCCAGGACCTTGATCGTCGGACCGATCCACATCTCGCCCGGGCGGGTCAGGTAGTCGACGATGAAAACCAGGCCCTCGGCGATGTTGGCGAGCTCGAAGGTCGTCGAGTTCTGCAGTGTCTTCTCGTCAACGTCCAGCGTTTCGAGCCGGTGGCGGGCTTTGATCGGACGCAACTCCTTCACCACCGGCAGCTCGCCGAGCTTCTGGTAGAAGGCCTTTTGCACCTCATAGCCGGCGCCGGCCTTGATGTAGCGGCCGTACATGTACTCCGAGATGATAATGAACTCGATCTCGGGCTTGAGCTTGGCGAGATCCTGGGCGCAGCTCGGCCCAGAGGCCGGAACCAGTGGCGTGGCTCCGTCGGAGATGGAGTTTTGCCTGGTGATGCCGCGCTCCTCGAGGAAGCGCAGGCCCACCGCGCGCGTATCCTCCAACGTCGCAGAGAGTGTCTTGACGAGGCCCGACAGGGTGAGGCTGGCAAGGCTGATCGCGCTCGCGGCGAGCACCACCCCGGTCGCGAGGGCGCGGCGCCGGCTGGCCTGCCCCGCCCATCGCCAGGCGGCGACGATGCCATAGGCGCCCAGCAGCAGCCCACTGGAGTACATCGGCAGCGCCCAGCGCTCCCAGTGCAGCGGGTGGCGCGAGAGCGTAAGCCAGTAGAAGAGCCCGAACAGCGCCGGGATCGCGAAGATCCGCTCGCGCCGGATGATCGCCACGGCGCCGGCGAGCCCGAAGGCGAGGAGCAGGATGCCGGCAGCGCCGAGATAGGAGTCGGCGTAGTAGGCCATGTTGCCGAGCCACGAGAGCCCCTCGGCGCCGAGATGGCGCGACTTCGCCTCGTGACGCACCGCGGCGATCACCTTTTCGGAGCGCAGCATCAGGTAGGGCGTGAAGACAAACAGCGACACCAGGTAGGCGATGCCGGTGGTGACGAAGCCCGAGATGATGCCGCGCCGATCACGCCAGCTCCGGCCGAGCACCGCGGCGGCGATCAGCGCCAGCGTGATCGCGCCCGGGTACTTCACCCCCGTCGCCAGCGCCGCGCACATGCCGGCGAGGAAGAGGTACCGGCTTGCCCCGGTCCGGAGATACTTCATCGCCAGCAGCATGACCAGCAGCACGAACAGGGTCAGCGGCACATCAGGGGTGACGTAGTGCGAGTGCTCGATGTACGAGGGAAAGAGCGCAAACAGGGCCGCGGTCAGGGCGCCCACCGCAAAGCCGTAGTGCGACGCCAGCAGATACGCCACGAGCACCATCAGCGTACCCAGGATGGCGACCCCCACCCGCGAGACCAGGGTGAAGTAGTCGACATTGGGACGGTAGGTCCGGGCCAGCGGCTGGTGAAAGCGCAGCGCGCTGGCGATCGGGTAGATCGCCTCATTGAGGTAGATGAAAACGTGGTTGGGCCAGTTGTAGAAATCCGGCTCGATCGTCTTCCGCGCCACCATCTGCGCCGCCGCCTCGACCGTCCGGTGCTCGTCGGGGTGGCACAGCAGCGGCATGCCCCAGCGAATCCCGGCAAGCCGGAGCGCCAGGGCGACAACGAGGATGAGCAGCAGCGTTACCGCCCGCACCGCCCGCGACGGTCCACCGGAGGGCGCCAGCGCCGCCGCCGGCGTCTCCTCTGGCCCTGGAGCTTCAACAATTTGCTGCACTTGCGAGGAGTCAGTCACCATCGATCGCTCCGCAGGGGCGTACGATACCATGCCGCCGTCCCTCGTCCTTCAGGCTGCGGCTTCCCGCCGACCACGAGTTGCCGCCCGCCGAAAGCGTGCCGGTGCTGCGTCGCCAGACCGTCGGCCCGGGTATGCCAGCGCAAGCTGCCAGAGCCACGGCAGAGACGTGTCGGGCACCAAGCCGACCAGCCCTAACGCGACGACTCTTCGGAAGAGCTGGGCCTGGCAGCCATCAGTGAACTTCCTAGTGCTTTCCCAGCCCGAGCTGGCGGAGTTGGTAGAAGAGCGCCTGGCGGGTGAGGCCGGCGCGGCGAGCCGCCTGGGTGCGGTTGCCCCCGCTCTCGCGCAGCAGGGCCGCGAAGTAGCTGCGCCGGAACCCTTCGAACGCCTGCGCCCAGGGAGCGAGGGCGACGGGCGCGCCGGCCGCGGCTGCGATGCCGGGGAAGCGGTCCGGCCCGAGCAGCTCGCCCGCCCGGGCGCTCGCTACCGCCCGCGCCACCGCCGACTCCAGCTCGCGGACATTACCCGGCCAGTGACCCTGCGCCAGGAGCTCGCCCGCTGCCGGGGCGAGGCGCACCCCGGGGCGGCAGAAGGCGGCCGCGAAGTGGTTGACGAAGTGGTGCGCGAGGATATCCACGTCCTCGGGGCGCTCGCGCAAGGGAGCGACCTCGATCACCGCCACCGCCAGGCGATAGAAGAGATCCTGGCGAAAGGTGCCGGCTGCGACTGCCGCGCGCAGGTCACGGTTGGTGGCGGCGACGAAACGGACCTCCACCTTGCGCGAGCGCGTGGCGCCCACCCGCCTCACCTCGCGATCCTGAAGCAGGCGCAGGAGCTTGGCCTGGAGCTCGCCGGGCAGCTCACCGATTTCGTCGAGGAAAAGCGTGCCCCCCTCGGCCGCCTCGACCAGACCGCCACGATCACGATCCGCCCCGGTGTAGGCGCCCCGCACGACGCCGAAAAGCTCGGCCTCGAGCAACGCCGCCGGCACCCCGGCGCAGTTGAGCGGCACGAAGGCGCCGGATCGTCCACTCTGCCGGTGCAGCTCCCGCGCCACCAGCTCCTTGCCGGTGCCGGGCTCGCCCAGCACCAGCACGGTGGCCGGCAGCGGCGCCCAGCGTGAGATCTCGACCCGTAGCTCCGCGAGCGAGCGGCTCGCGCCCAGCAGCGAGCTGGCCC
>JAZDGE010000363.1:0-5147 GCA_043807175.1 Acidobacteriota bacterium | reverse complement strand
TTGCGCGGGCTTTCGGCGCCGGTCTTGGCGCCAGTGCGACGATCTGGCTTCCGGCGGCGCTCGTCTCCGGCCCCGGCTTCTGGAAGGCCACAAGGGCGCATGGCCAGTGGGTTGGCGCCGCCGAAGACACCCTGCGGTTTCCCGGGGCCCAGCTCGATCGCCTGCTCGAGGCATGGCTGGTTCAGCCATTCGGGAGCGCGGGCATCGCGGTGGGTTTCTGGGCGCTGGTGGGGCTCGGCGTCGCGGGCTGGCTCGCTGCCGGCCGCCGGCGGCTGGTGGTGGTTGCCGGCATCTCGGCCGGGTGCTACCTGCTCGGCGCCTTTGTCACCCTGAACCTCACCACTGCAGTGAGGTACTTCTTGCCGGCGGCGTGCTTCCTGGCGCTGCTCGCGGGGGGAGTGGCGGCCTACCCCCGCTTGCTCCTGCGCCGCATCGGGATCGCACTCGCCACCGTCTGGTGCCTGCTCGCCCTGGCCTGGGCCTGGCCGGTGCTGGCGCTGCGTCGCGAGGCCTCACCGAGCTGGGCGGCGCTGACCTGGATACGCGACCACCATGAGCCGGCAAAGACGTTTGTTGCGCACGACGGAACCCTGGGTCCCTTCGTGAAGTACCTGCTTGGGCCACTCGGTTTCGAAAGCGCGCCGCTGGTCCCAGGGACGGTCTACGACGCCAGTCTGAAGCCGGGCGGAACCGTGCTACTGGTGTTTCCCCGCCCGATTCCCGGCGCCGAGGTTCTCTACTCGCGCGAGTGGAGCTCCGAGAGGCTCGCCGTCCTTACCCGTTCGCGCTACCAGTCCTGCGTTGTGGCTCGTGCGGGCACCGGCGAGCAGCCGGTGTACTCGCCCGACTGGCGGGTGCTCGAGAACGAGTGGGAGCTCTGGGGCACCGGGACGCTCTCGCTGCCGGCTGGTACTACCCCGTGGGTTGTGCGGTTCACCGGTGGCAGCCGTGCGGTCGAGCTCCAGCGCCCGGGACGGCCGAAGCTGCCAGTGCCATCACATCGTCTGGTCGAGGGGTTGCTCATTCCGGGATCGGCGGGGGCCTGGTGCGTCACCTCGCCACTTGGCGTGCACACCCTCCTGCCACCGGTCGAGACGGTGAGGTTTGCTCCCGGCATGGTGGCGGATGAGCTTTCCTCCGCCTATGTGGTGCCCCAGGCCGTGCACTTTGGCATCGAGGGCGGGCGCCAGTGGCGAACCGACCTGACGCTGATCAACCCCCAGCCTATCGCCCTGCCACTGGTTGTGCAGTTCCTGCCCCGGGGCCGGGACAATGCGGCGACTCCCGCGGTCGAGGTAACGCTCTCACCGGGCGCGATGCTGGCGGTCGAGGATGTGCTCTCGCGAAGGTCGCTGCGCGCCGCCGGTGATGCCGGCGCCCTGCTTCTCTACGTCGACGAGGAGCGCCAGGAGTGCTCGGAGAGCCGGTGCGATTTCATCGCCTTTTCCCGCACCTATGATGCCAGCGAGGGAGGCGTCGCCCGGCCAGGCGAGGGCTTGCCGGGAATTCCCGCCGAGCGCGCGCTGGCTGCCGGGGGGAAGGCCACCTTCGATCGACTTCCGGTCGGAGAGGGTGGCCGGGTGATAGTTGGCGGCACGCTGCTGGGTGAAGACGGAGGCGACCTCAGGGTCGTGGTGCGTGACTCAAGCGGCGCCGAGGTCGATCGTATCGAGTACCGCCTCGCCGCCTGGGCCTGCCCGCAGGCCACGGTGGAGAAGTTCGTGCCCGGAGGCGCGGTCACGCTCGAGCTCGCGACTCCAAGGCCAACGGTGTTCTTCCCGTTCGTTACGGTGATGACGGGGGGCGGCAAGGGCGTAAGCCACTTCCTGGCGAGCATGAGCGGCTCGCGGGCATTTGTCGAGCCCAGGCTGCTGCCTCGGCCCCGTCGCATGACCCCGCCTGGTCAGGCCTCAAGGCCGAAGTAGACGCGTCAGCGCGTAGCGGCGCGGCGGCGCGGGAGCAGGTAGGTGATCTCGCTCGACTGCTTGCGGATCACCGACGCACAGGCAAGAAAGGCCCCGCCCGTAGTCGTGGTGCGCAGGACGACGCTGCCGCGCACGACCCTTGGCGCCTGCGCGGTGAGGAAGATGTCGGTGATCTGATGGAAATCGCGCGGGCGCAGGGTGTGCGAGAGCAGGCCGAGGGTCGCGCCCTGCTCGTCGAGAATGTCGATCTGCACCTCGGTCGGGACGAGCGAGACATTGAGCAGCGCGAGATTGGTCCGCACCCAGGACTGCGCCGACCGTTCGGACGCGAGACCGGTAAGGCGGGCCTCAGCGCCGGGGCCAAAGGCCTCATTCTCGGGGATCGCAGGCAAGGGCGGAGCCTGGGGCGCCGCGGCCGCGACATTGCGAGTGCGCAGCGTGGCCGTGAGCGCGGGGTTGGAGACCAGGAGCCGGAGCGCGCCGGCCCCGGAGGCGCCAAACAGGTCCTGCAGTGAGTTGCCAACTACCAGGCGCTCACCCGGCGAGAGGGCAAGAGCGCGGGACGGCGGCTTCTGGTTGTCACGATCGGCAGCCAGAAGCTCAATGGCGACCTGCGCCGCCACCGGCGAGGGATTGCCGAGCTCGAGCTCACTTTGCCACTGCGCCCCCTCGTGCCCCTTCACATTGGCGACCGGCAGCAGGTAGCGGGCCGGGCCGACGGCGCGGACCTCAGGCGTGGGCGACGGATGCGGCGCCACGGCCGCCATGGGAGGCGCGACGAGTCGTGGCGCTCCCGCGGAGGCCGCCAGTGAGCCGCCACGCAGCACCCGGGCAACCGCGTTCAAGGCGGTGGTGGGGCTGAGCTCGCCACGGATCACTGTCCAGCCCACCAGGGCATAGGCGATCGTCACCGTGCGCAGAATCCAGCGGCGCCAGCGGATTTCCTCCCGTTCGGCGATCAGGATGGCGAGGAAGGGGAGGGCGATTAGCACGCGGGCGTAGGCATAGGCCTCGACGTACACGTCATAGGAAAAGAACACACCGAGCAGGCCAAACGCTGCGAACGCCCCCTCCACCGGCGTCCAGCGCCTGAATCGGGCGAGAACGATGGCCAGGCTCACCAGGGACGCCGCGATCGCCACCAGGCCGAAGACCTCCATGCGATTCACGGGCGCGCCGGTGGCGCCGAGCGCCGCCCACTTGCGCCCCAGCCACAAGAGCGGAGTGCCGAACACACCGATGCCGTGGTGGTGGGGCGGGAGCACGAGCTCGAGGTATCCCATCCAGAGGCCGGTCGCGGCCAGCGGCGCGAGGGCGAACGCTGCGGCCCGCCGGAAGCGCCTTTCGCGCAGCTCGGCAAGCGCGATGGCCAGGGCCGCGAGCCAGGACGTCTCGCGGGCGAGGGTGGCGGCCACGATCAGCGCGAGCGCGAGCCGGAGCTTCCCCTGCCGGTGACACCAAAGCGCCAGGAGAAGCAGGCCCAGCGCCGCCGCGTCCACGGTCGAGCGCACGAACGAGGTGGCGAGGCCGCCGCTGACGACGAGCAGCAGCGCCCACCAAGGCGAGCCGCCTTCGGCCTTGAGCCATGCTGCCACCAGGTAGACGGCGGCCAGGCCGAGCGCCCAGATCAGCAGTTGGTAGGTGAAGACCGCGATGCCGGGCTGGCCCAGGCTCGCCACGAACGCCGCCATCGGGACGGCAATACGCGTACCACGGTAGAACGGGTCGTCCAGTGCCCGTGCCGTCTCAGGGTCGCGCAGAAGGGGGTCGGTGGCGAGCGCGGCGTAGTGCTGGCCGTCATAGCCATGCGGGCTGGTGCGCGCGATCTCGGCGAAGGCGGGGGGATGAAAGAACTTCTCCCCCAGGCAGACCAGCGCCCGCGGGTCGCCGCCATGGCGGATCGCGACGAGTGCGGCCAGGTAGACGAGCCAGAAAGCGAGCGCAAGCGCCGCCACGATCTGTGGCGCCCGGGTGCAAAAGAGATTCAAGAATCGCCTTGTCTGCAACGAAAACCGCCCCCTCGACGGCGTGTTAGTCTAGCGCGGTCGTGAGCAGGGTTGCCATTAGCCCAGCCGCGGTGCTGTTCGATCTCGACGGCACGCTCGCCGACTCAGGGCCCGCCATCGCCCGCGCCCTCAACCGCGCGCTACGCGAGCAGGGCCTCGCCGAGCAAAGCCGTGAGTGGGTGCGCCGCCATGTCGGCCGCGGGGCAGCGGCGCTCGTGCGCGACGCGGTGGGAAGGCCCGAGGAAGACCTGGTCGGCACGGTGGGCGCGAGCTACAGCCGGCACTACCGCGCGATCTACCTCGACCAGACGAGACCGATTCCCGGCGCCCGCGAGGTGCTCTCGTTCGTGGCGGCGGGAACCGGTGGAAGAGTCGGTGTAGTCTCGAACAAGGACTCTCTGCTGTGCAACCGCTGGCTGCGCCAGTGGGGGTTGGCCGGCTTCGTGGCGGTGGTCAGCGGTCCCGATGTCAGCGGCGCCCGAAAACCCGATCCCCGAGCTCTGCTACCGGTTCTCCAGGCCCTGGATGTAACACCGGGCTCGGCCGTGCTGGTCGGCGACATGGTGATCGATGTGGCGGCCGGCGCCGCCGCCGGGGTTGGCGTGATCGCGGTTCAGGGCGGCGGCTCGACGGCGGGCGAGCTGCGCGACGCCGGCGCGCTGGTCGCTCTGCACGAGCTGCGAGACCTTCCACCCTGGCTTGCCGGCAACGGCCATGGCTGGCAGGTGAAGCAAGCTATCAGCCATCAGCAGTCAGCACTCAGCAATCAGCCGTTAGCTGGAAGCTGAAAGCTGAAAGCTGAAAGCTGATAGCTGATAGCTGATAGCTGATAGCTGAGTGGGTGGGTGGTGGCCGTATCTTCAGTTACCATACGCGCAGCAAGGGAGGCGGCATGATCGACCGGCCAAGCGAGAAGGAGCAGGAGTACTTCCTGCGGGTGGAGCTGGAGCGGCTCAAGACGCTGCGCGACGAGCATCGCAAGAAGATCGAGCAAGCCGAGCGGGAACAGCGAAAGGAGCTGCACTATCTGCACTGCCCGAAGTGCGGCGAGACGATGGAGCAGACACGCCTCGAAGGGGTGGAGATCGAGGTCTGCCCTGACTGCGGCGGGATCTACCTTGACGCTGGTGAGCTTGACAAGGTTCTCGACGAGCGGACGCGCGGGCCGGTCGCCGGTGCGCTCGCCAAGCTGCGGGCGATCTGGTCCTAGTTCATG
>JAZDGE010000362.1:0-7498 GCA_043807175.1 Acidobacteriota bacterium | reverse complement strand
CTCCAGCAGTAGTGCCGCCGCCGGCAGCGACAGCCGCGCGCCGGGGAGCCAGGGAGCGACCTCGAGCCGCCAGGGCGGCGGCCCACCGTGATCCGGCAGCCAGGAACGGAGCAGCCAGGCGCCATGCGCCGGCTGCCAGGTGATCTTCCAGCCCTCACCCACACGCTCCCAGGCCCGCACTCGCCCCCAGTTGAGCCCTACCGCCGGGATCTGCCCCTCCAGCGCCTGCGCCGCGGCGACCGGCGATCGCGGCGCCGCCGGGACGCCAGGGCCGACCGGGACCAGCATCGCCAGCGCGAGCAGCCCGGTGAGGAGCGCACCGACGGCCCCAGGCCTCACTCGCGCCGCCTTGCCAGAAGCAGGAGCACCGCGCCAAGCGCTAGGCCGGCGAGGGCCGCGGCATCAGCCGGCACACCGCGCGGGAGGCCCTGGCGCAGGATGAGGCTCTCCAGCGTGCCTCGGGCCAGCAGCGCGCCGCCCAGCCCGGCATGACGGGCAATCACGACCAGACCGAGCTGGAGCACCGCCTCGACGCCGAGGGCGGCGACCAGGGGGACCGCCGGAGGGGCATGGAGCAACGCGCCCATCGCGACGCTTGCCGCGGCGGCTCCCCACCAGCCGGCGATCGGCGCGACGAGACCAGGCAAGGCGCCTCGCAGAAGTGGCTCCTCGACCAGCGCCGGCAGCCATGCGGCAGCGAGCAACGCCAGCGGCGCTTCGCCCGGCAGCAGCTCGGGCGTCGTGGGCATCCAGCCACCCACGCCGACGACGAGGCCGGGTGCGCTGGCCGCGACCACCGCAAGCGCCAGACCGGCGGGCGCCCCCAGCTCGGGGCGCGAAGGCGGCAGCTCCGTCCACATCGGCAACAGGGTCACTGCCACCGCTGCCACTACGGCAAGGGCGAGGAGCTCCCCCTGCTCGCGCCCCGCGAGCAGGCCGAAGCCGGCCACGAGCAGACCCAGCAGTAGCCCACGCACCGGCCAAGTGCGCTCGCGAAAGGCATAGGCCTCGGCCCCCGCAAGCAGCATGCCGATCGCCAGCACAGCCAGGCTGACCGCGCCGGCCAGAGCGAGCAGCCTGAGCTCCGCCATCCGCCCCATCACGACGCCGAGATCGGTCCCCAGCGGGTGCACCCACTGGCGTGCACCCACGAGCGTCGACCCCACCAGCTCGAGCTCGAGCTCCCGCCGCCAGCCGGCTGGGAGCACGTCCTTAGCACCGAGGAAGCGCGCGCGGTACCAGGTGCGCCCCTGCTCACGCCAGGTTTGAGCGCCGGCCCAAAGCCACTGCGCCTCGGCGCCCATGAGCCGGGGAGCGGCGGCCTCGAGCAGACCGCGCGCGGCGACCGGAAAAAGGTCTGGCCCGGCCGCGGTGGGGACCGGGCGCCGTACCGACCACAGCATCGTGCCCACCGTCACTGAGGCCTCGCCACCACCCGCGAAGCGAACCCGCCAGCGCACCGCGCCGCCCTCGCGCCGGGCCAGCTCCACACCCCGGCGGCCCGGCCGCGAGCGCTCCAGCGCCCAGGCGAGGGCGTGGTCGCCTTCCAGGGCGACCGTGGCATCACCAGCCGCCGCAAAGCCGAGCGCCTGCAAGGCGCGCCGCGCCTCCGCGAGCGCCTCCGCCTCGCCGCCCAGGCCGGCCTCGCGCACCATTCGGGCGCCGGCAAGCAGCAACGCGGCCCCCAGCAGCAGCCGGGCCACCCATCGCGAGAGGAGCATCGCCACGAGTTTACACGGCCTCGCTCGCCGGCCGTTCGGCCGCAGGCGCCTGCCTCTTGACTACACTGAGCAGGTGAGCAGACCTCGTTTTCGCCAGCTCCCCCATGCCGCCGACCTGCGTCTCGCGATCTGGGGCCGGAGCGAAGAAGAGCTGCTCCGGAACGCCGTGGCAGGCGTGGTCCGGGCCGCCCTAGCCGGGCCTGCCGGCGGGGTTCCCGAGCGCTGGGCCATGGTGGAGCGGTGGCCCGCGAGCCTGAGTGGGCGGCTGGTCGGCGCCATCAACGAGGCGCTCTTCTACCTCTACTCCCGGCGCCTGGTCGCGGTGGCGTCGAGTTTTTCCGCAACCAGTGGACGACTTGGCCTGGTGCCGCTGGCGGCCGGCCGCCAGCCGGCGATCGAGATCAAGGCCGCCACCTTTTACGACCTCAGGTTGGAGGCGGTGGGGCAATCCCTGCGAGCCATAGTCACGCTTGATCTGTAGCTGCTCTCGCTCAGCCCTGGAGGCGGCATAAACGGGGACCAGAGGTGCGCCGGCGCCTTCATGCCGCTCACCTGACGAGAACACAGCAGCCCGGCGAAAACGGCCGGGCATGATCCCGGCCGTTTCGCTCCCTCTCGCCTCGTTATCGCCTACGTCTTCAGCTTCTTAGCTTTGCCAGCGCCTTGGCTCGCACGTAGGCGTAGTTGACGTTGAGACCGTTGAAGGTGGCGGCCCGTTCGAATGCTCGCCTGGCAGGCTCGGCGCGGCCCGCAGCCGCATAGGCCAGCCCCAGCTCGAAGAGCACGCGCGGGTTCTGCTGGTTGGCGCGCTCGAGCTCGCGCGCGGCGGCTTTGTGGTCGCCCTTGGAGAGCGCGACCAGCCCGAGCAGCTCAGCCGACTGCCTGAGCTCGAACGGGAGCTTCTTCGCCTCGACCTGCTGCCGGTACTCCATCGCCGTGGCCTCGGCGGGGGCCACGTCGTTGCGCAGTAGCTCCACCCGCGCACGATCGAAGAGGTGGTTTCTGCGGGCCGTTTCCTTGACCTCGGGGGTCGCATCGCCAGCCTCGACCGCCGCTACGCTTTCGTTGAAGGAGGCCAGCGCCGCCTCGCCCTGGCCGGCCTCGAGCTGGATGTTGGCCATGAAGTTGAGGTCCCCCGACATCGTGGTGCGGTCATTGGCGTTCTTGGCGATCTCGAAGCAGCGCTCAACCTCGCCCAGGGCCGACTTGGCATCACCCTCGTGGAGGTAGGAGATCGCCGCCCAGGTGCACACCTGGCGGCGCTCGCCATCGTTGCGGACGATCTTCTCGAGCCGGGTGAGCGTCTTGCGCGCTTCCTGCGGCTGACCCATGAAGATCTGGTCATTGGCGATGCCGACGTAGGATGCGACGAAGCTTGGCTGGATCTCCAGCGCCTTCTCGTACTGCGTGATCGAGTCGGTGAAGCGCCCCATCTTCATCAGAAGTTCGGCGTACGAGTCGTAGGGGTTGGGCTCATCCGAGATCAGCTCGACGTATTTCTTGAACACCTGCTCGGCCTCGTCGTAGCGCTCGAGGAAGCGGAGGGCATAGCCGAGCTGGTTGTACGGCTGGGAAAACGCAGGATCGATGGCGATCGCTTTGCGATACTCGGTGATCGCCGGCAGCCACTCCTGGCGGCCGAAAAAGAAGTTGCCGACCAGGTTGTGAACGCGCTCGTCGCCCGGGAAGCTCTTCACTAGCGCGGCCAGGTGCTGCCGCTGAGCATCCGCCTGCCCGTTCACGCCCGCCTCGAAGGCGCGGATCAGGTGCGCCTCACCCTCACTGGCCTGCTCGGCGTGAGCGGCCGCCTGGCGCAAGGCGGCGAAGAACTCACTCGCGGTCGGCGCAGTGTTGGCCATCCCGAAATGCGCCAACGCGAACGCGGCATCGAGCTCGACCGCCTTCGCATAGTGGGTGCGGGCGTCGGTGGCGCGCAGCTTCTCGAGTAAAGCCCGTCCCCGGAGATACTCCTGCCTGGCCTCCCCGGACCTCGTCGTGATCGGCACCTCGTTGGCCCCGCCCTTCTCGCCGGTGGCCGGCGACACGGCAAGCAAAACGATGAAGGTTGCGAACAGAGCCCCAACTGTCGTGCTGACGCGTGAAACCCTCATGATGATCCTCCCTGGTGAATCCACCATGCGAGAAGGACGTCAGTCGGCCCGAATGGTTCTTCAAATCTGATTGAATTCCGCCTACGAACTCCTTGCGTCGCCGGCTGGAGCCCGCGGCGACCGCCTGAAACGGCGCTTCACCCTGCGGCGACCGGCGAGCGCAGGGCTGCAGGTAGAGACGAAGTTGGCAGGCCCTCGACGCGCTTGTCTTGCTCCGAGCGGGCTCTCTTGCGCCCTACCTTCCCACCGTGAGGGTGGCGCCGGAGGAGTAGGCGGCGAACTCGGGGGCGTACATGCTCTGCACCGTCGCCGGGCCGGCCTTGAAGACGCCGGCCATGCTGGCGCGCAGGCGGTACTTGAAGGTGTACTCGCCCTGCGGCAGCCACTCGAAGAAGAAGTTGGCGCCGGAGTCGCGGACCTCCTCGTACCACCCAATCCCGAGGTTCCACTTGAACTCCGAGGTCAGACTCACAGGCTCGAAGCCCGCCCCGCGCGGATCGCGCAGGTGAACGTACTCGCAGGGGTGCTTGGCGCGCAGCGAGAGCTGGACCTCCACCTCGTCGCCGGGCTGCAGCACGGCGCCCTCGGCGAGCGGTTTCAGCACACTCTCCTTGCCCGACTGCTCGCGCTTGAAGTAGCGGCGCTCGACCGACAGCAGGTCGCCGCGCGCCTCCGCCGGCATCCGGTCGGTCGAGAAATGCCAGGTCGCCGACGCAAACGCAAACCCCTTCGACTCCTTTTCGACGACGACCGTGGACATGGTGGGTGGGTCGATCTTCTCGCCGGGTATGACGATGTGGTTGGCCTTGCCGGTGTAGCGGTCGGGCTCGAAGATGAACGAGGTCCTCTGGCCGCCCACGGTGACGGTGGCGTCCTCGCGGATGCCCAGTGTCCCTTCCGCCTTCATGTAGTGGGCGAGCGAGTAGATCACCTCGGCGGTGGCGCGGGTCGACTTCCAGTGGTTGAGCTTCTTGTTCAGCAGCAGCCAGTGCACGAGACCGTCGCGGCGGGCATCCCGAGGCGCCAGCTCGGTGAGGGTGCGGAGCGCGAAGGCGTGGGTCTCGATGGTGTCGTTGTACCACAGCCAGGCACGGTCCTCGGGCGCCCAGAACGTCCCCTCGTCCGGGGTCGTCTTCGCCGAGTCCATCACGCTGTCGAATACCAGCCTCGCGTCGGCCGGGCGGCCCATGCGCTTGAGGGTGAGCGCCAGCAGCCCCTTGAGGTAGGGCGCGTGCTGCTTCCAGTGCTTGAACGAGAAGTCGAGGATCTCCGTGCGCTCTCTTTTTGTGAGGGCATCGCCCATCCACGAGGGGTCGGGATAGCAGGAGGCGACGTAGTTCAGGAAGGTGAGGAACTCGAAGCAGCAGTCCTCGTGCGTGAGCTTGCGGGCGTACTCCTCGCGGAAGTGGAGCGCGAGGTACTGCCAACCCCGCTCCACCATGTCGCGGGGGATCTCGACGCCGAACTCCGCCGCCTTGGCGAAGCCGTACATGATGTACAGCGTCATGTACGGCGAGGGTGGGCCGCCCGGCCACCAGGGAAAGCCGCCGATCGCGGTCTGGGCCTTGCGCAGCTTGGCCAGTGATGCCTCGCGCTCGGCCCTGGCGATGCGCGGGTCGAGCACATTGGTGAGGCCGAGGCCACGGTCGTCTCCCCCCTTCGCCTCGACCAGCCATGGCGTTTCCTCGAGCGCCATCTTGCGATTGGGATCGGTCGAGTCCCAGGTCTCCAGACGGGTCTCGCGCTTCGCCATCTCCTGCGCCATCCTCGCCACCGCCGGGTAGAGGTCATAAAGGCCGGTCAGGATGCCGGTCGAGACGAAGCGATTGAGCGTCTGCTCGGTGCACTCGTAGGGGTAGTTGATCAGGTACGGCAAGGCCTGCAGCGCGGTGTAGAAGAGCTGGGCGTCGACGGTGACGACGAGCGAGTCGTTGACGAGCGTGGGGTCGTCATTGCGCTTCAGATCCTCGAAGGTCAGCTCGCGGCGGTCACGATCGCGCAGGGTGACGAAGCGTGACTGCGCCAAGTGGACGCGACCCGGCAGCAGCGGCAGCGGGCGCAGCTCGCCGTCGGACAGGCCGCCCGCGCTGGCGGTCACCTTGAACGCCACCAGGCCCACCCTTCTGGGGGCGGTGACGGTGAAGCTGAGGTTGGTGCCGCCGCCAGGCTCGACCACGAATGGCGCGCCGGCATCGGCCTCGGCCGGCAGGCCGAACTCGGCGTTCAGAGGCGCGTTCGTCTCGGGATCCAGGATCTCGAACCTTGCCTTGCCGGCAAAGCGTTCCTCGCCGGCATTGTTGACCACCACCTTGATCTCGGCGCGGTCGCCCTCGCGCAGGAAGCGCGGCAGGTAGGGACGCACCATCAGCTCCTTGACGGACCGGGTGTCGCGCCGCAGCGAGCCCGCGCGCAGGTCCTTGGTGACGGCGTGGACCCACACGTTCCAGGCCGTGACCGAGTCGGGGACGGTGAACTCGATTGCCGCGCTGCCGCCGGCGCCGGTGACGAGCTGTGGCCGCCAGAACGCCGTCTCGGCGAAGTCGCTGCGCAGGGCAGTTGGCTGCTCGGGCGGGGCGACCGCGGCGGGCTGTTCCTTAGGGGCGGCAGTGGCTTGCGCCATCCCCCCAACCCTCGCCTCATCGACAACGCCTGCCGCCACCCCGTCGGCCTCGGCCATTGGCTGTGACTTCATCGCCGCCATCGGCGCCGCCATCGCCATCTCGGTGCGGGCGAACCGGCGCCGCCCCGGCCCGCCGCTGCCGTAGCCGTCGTAGAACTTGAGGCGGTCGCCGATGAGCGCCGGATAGGTGGGCGGCGTCGGCAGGGTCCGTTCGGCCCATGCCTGCTGCGCCTGCCCCAGGCTCACCCGCATCCAGCCGAGCGCCGTCCGGTTCGGGTAGAGGCCCAGCGGATCGGGCGGCTGGTGGGGGGCGAAGATGTCGAGGCTGCGGTCGTACATGTAGGCGAGCAGCTCGGCGGCGCGCGCCTCCACCGCCTTGCCGGCCGCATCCTTTACCGTGACCCGCCAGGTCTCCTTGCCACCCGGGGTGAGGCGGTCGCGGAAGGTGGACAGCTCGACCTCGAGCTTCCGGTCATCCCAGGGCACGAATATCGCCTGCTCCTGCTGCATGAGCTGGTGGTCGGCGAGCGCCCACAGCCGGAGCGCGAAGCCGCCCCGGTCCTCGGGGCCGATCGGCACCTCGATGAGGACGGCGTCCTTGCCGGCGGAGAGGAGCCGTCTCTCGATCAGCTCGCCGTCGCGGAAGCGGTCGAGGAAGAGCGGCTGTCCGGGGATGCCGGAGCAGGCCAGGATGCGAGCCGTGCCGCCCACACCCACCGAGGTCTGCTCGGCAAGCAGCAGCGCCGGCAGCGCCACCGGCGCCCGGGCCGCGGCGACGATCAGGTCGAGGGCCTCCTCGAAGGTGGCGCCGAACTCATCCCTGGTGGTGTAGCGAAGGCGGTAAGCGCCGGCCGGCAGCCTCGGCAGCGCGACCATGGCCTCGCCCTTCTCGTCGTGCGCCACCGTCCCCGCCCCCTGCTCGCGGCCGTCCTTCCAACTGCGCAGCACGGCGGCGGGCGTGTACTGAGGGTTCCAGCGCGGCCGCTCGGCGTCGCCGGGGGTGCGAAAGGCGCCCTCGTCCGCGCCTGCCGGCAGCGGCTGCTCGG
>JAZDGE010000361.1:0-9063 GCA_043807175.1 Acidobacteriota bacterium | reverse complement strand
GCTCCGACCACGAGCAGGAAGTGAGCGGCGTGGTAGCCGGCGAACGCGACCTCGTCCTGGCTGTAGCGCTCGCGGCAGGCGCCGACAAGAAAGCCATTGGTGACGCCGGCGGTCTCAACCGAGCGGGCCGGCGGCGAGCAGCCGCCGCATCAGCGCCGTGTCCCTTCCGAGCAGCAACCCGTTGGTGCTCGTGAAAACCTCGCGTGCCTTCGGCCGCGCGCAGCTCGCGAACAGCTCGAGGTCGGGGTGCAGCAGCGGCTCGCCGAGCGAGATCAGGCCGAGACGGTGCAGCGATCCGTCCGGGATCTGGCGGAGGGCCTCGTGGAACACTTCCCGGCTCATGAGGCCGCGCGGCCGCTGGCTCAGGGGGTTGGAGCACATCGTGCAGGCGAGGTTGCAGTGGTTGGTCACCTCGATCTGCACCCAGCGCAGGGTGGGCCGACGCCGCCAGCGGCAGCGCGCCACGGTGTAGGGAGGATGGAGCGCCCTCAGGCCTGCCCACAACAGGCTGTTCTTCGCCGCGGTGTTGATCACGAGGTCACGCCAGCCCATGCCCCCCCCTTCGCCCGTCGCGAGGAGTTTACACGGCACCAGCGGTGTGTCAGGCGCCCGCCCAGGCTTGGTGACCCCTACCCCATCCCTCCCCCGCAAGCGGGGGATGGGCGGAGGATGGCGAGGCGGTGCTGAGATGTCGATGGAGGTCAGTTAGTTAAGGCAGAGTTGACGCGAAGGTTTCTCCCCCTGGAAAGGGGGAGGCCAGGAGGGGGTGGGCGAGAGGTCCTTGGCGCGTCCCACGCTGAGCGCGATGACCGCCAGGTACTCGGCGCGCACCACGCGGAACGGATCGCCTTCGAAGTCGGCCGTCTCGGCCTCGTCCATCGCCTCCTTGGTCAGGGGGCTAAACCCTGGAATGAACTGCACGGGCCAGGCTCCGCCGGGCACCGCCTCGCCCTCGCTGCGGTATCCCCGGTCGGTGCAGAACTGAGGGATGCTGTCGAGACCACGAACCACGGCCTCCCGGGTGGGCGGTGGTACGAACCACGATCCACGAACCACGGCCTCCTGGGGGCGCTACAATTCACCCCATGGCTGGCGTGCAGGCATCGGCGTGTCCCACTTGTCAGGGCACAGGATGGGTGATCCAGAAGCGGGGTGAGGCCGAGGTCGCGGTGCGGTGCGGGTGCCGCAGCCAGCGCTCGAGCGAGGCGCGGCTGGCAGCGGCGCGGGTGCCGGCGCGTTTTCTGGGCTGCACGCTGGAGTCCTTCGAGCTCTGGGACCCCAGCACCCCTTCGCTCGGCTCGGCCCGCAACCGGACCCGTGACTTTGTCGACTGCTACCCCGGAGTGCGCAAGGGTCTCCTGTACATGGGACCGGCCGGAATCGGCAAGACCCACCTCTCGGTGGCGGCGCTCAAGGAGCTGGTGCTCACCAAGAACGTGCGCGGGCTCTACGCCAACTTCCTCGATCTCGTGCAGCAGCTCCAGATGACCTTCGATGGCAACGGGCAAAGCCGCGAGGAGATCCTCGGACCCGTGACCGAGGCCGAGGTGCTGGTGCTGGACGAGCTCGGGGCGGGCAAGCTTTCCCCCTGGGTGATGGACCTGCTCTACTTCGTCGTCAACTCGCGCTACATGGAAAACCGCATCACGCTGGTCACGACAAACTACACCGACCACCCCAAGCCGGCCGGCCAGGAGAGCCTGGCGGAGCGGATCTCGGTACCCCTGCGCTCGCGCCTGTTCGAGATGTGCGAGCTGGTGGACATGCGGCCGGGCGATCTCGGTGGCGACTACCGCCGGGCGGTGCTCGCGCAGCACAGGGCCCGGTGATGCTCACGGCGGCGCCTGGCTCCGGCCGTGCCGGGATCGCCTGGCGCCTTCCCGGCGTGCTGGCAGCGACGATTCTGGCCGCGGCCTGTCGGACTGCGCCTCCGGTGATCGCCCCGCCGCCAACCTCGGTGCCGGCGCCTCGCGTGGAGGTGGTCGCCACTCCGGGGGCAACTCCGGTTGCCACACCGCTGCCTCCATCCCACTTTGGGCTGCCGGTTCGTGAAGACGTCCGGGCGCCGCTGGTGAGGGTCCTCTTGACGGTGGAGGACGAGCCCCAGCTCCCCGAGCCGGGACGGCGCTGGGTCTGCGTGGCTGGCGCCGAGCAGCGCGTGTTGCGCGGGCCGCTTGCCGCCGCCAGCCCGCCGGCCCGTCCCGCCTTCCAGGTGGGAGCGTTCCGAAGTCCGGAGAATGCGGCCGCCGAGCGGGCGCGGCTGGAGGCGGGCGGAATCGCAGCGAGCACGGCGGCCGGCGAAGATGGCCTGCACCGCGTGCTGGCGCTTGGCTTGCCTGGCGAGGCGGCGGAGGCGCTGGCGACCCGGCTGGAAGCGGCTGGCTGGCGGGAGCGTCGGGCGGTGCCGCCCCAGGGCGCCGCGAGCGTGGAGCTCACCGGTGAAGGGGGCGAGTGCATCCAGGCAAATGAGATTCGTCTCATTCCCCTCGACCCGCTGCCAGTCCGGGTGGGGGCGAAGAGCGTTCGCGGCGAGCTGCTGGTAAGGCCCGGCCCGAGCGCGCCGGCGATCATCAATGTTGTCAACCTGGAGGTGTACCTGCGCGGCGTGGTTCCGGCCGAAATGGGGCCGAAGGCCTTCCCGACTCTCGAGGCGTTGAAGGCGCAGGCGGTGGCGGCGCGGACCTACGCCATCGCCCATCTTGGCGAGCACGCCAGCGAGGGTTACGACCTCTGCGACAGCCAAATGTGCCAGGTCTACGGCGGCGCCGGTCTCGAGCACCCGCTTTCCGATCAGGCGGTACGCGAGACGGCAAGCGAGATCGTGACCGCTGAGGGCAAGCCGATCGACGCCATGTACCACTCGACCTGCGGCGGCCACACCGAGGATGGCGGCGCGGTGTTCGCGGAGCGCTCGGCACCCTACTTGAAGGCGGTAGAGTGCCGGGGCGAGCGCGAGCTCCTGCTCGGCGCCGGCGCGAGTACGGGGGCGTGGTTCGGTCCGCTCGAGCGGCTGGCGAGGGTTGCGGAGAGCCTGGCGAGGAGCCTCGGGGTCGCCGCCAAGCCGGCCGCGCTCGCCACCGCCCTCGGCGGGCGGCCCGCCGGAGCCGGGTCTGCGGGCCTGGCGTCGGCGTTTGGGATCGCCGATGTCTCGCCGTTGCTGCACGCCCGCAGGCTCACCCCGGAGCAAGAGCTCGCGGAGGTCCTGCGGCTCTTCCGTCTCGATCTGCCCGAGGGGCCCGCCGGCGCCGGCCGCGCTCGCGCCGAGCTGGCGCTGGTCGTTCGGCTGGCGCAGTTGGCGGGCGCCCTGCGGGCGGAGGCGGGCTGCCTCGTGCCCGGGCCTGGCGGCGTGCGGCTGGTCAACGAGAAGAACGGCGCGAGCCTCGCGCTCGGCGCGGCCGTCGAGGCCTGGGAGCGCGAGGGCGAGCGCTGGCGGCGAAATGCGGTCACGGCGGCGGCGGGCTCGCCCGCCCTCGCCTGGTGCGCCGGCGCCACATGTCCGGTGGTCGAGATCGAGCCGCGCCTAAGCGCGGATGCCGCGTCCTCGTGGGGCTGGTGGGCACGCGAGCTCGCTCTCGCCGAGGTGGCCGGCCGGATCGGCGAACCGGGCCTGCGCGAGGTGGCGGTGGCGCGGCGCGGGGTCTCCGGCCGGGCGCTGCAGGTCACCCTGCGCACTGCTGCCGGAACGAGAGAGATGTCGGCCTATGCTTTTCGGCGTGCGCTGGAGCTGCCCGACACCCTGTTTGTGATCCTTCGCCGCGCCGCGCCCGAGGGCGAGCGGCTGAGGTTCCTGGGCCGGGGCTGGGGCCACGGCGTGGGAATGTGCCAGAACGGGGCGTTCGGCCTGGCAAAGGGCGGTGCGACCTACCGCGAGATCCTGTCAACGTACTACCACGGTGTGGAGATCAACCGATTCACCGGCGAGGAGGGGAAGTCATGAGCAGCATTGCACCGGAAAACCTGAATGAGATTCGTGAGATGGTGCGGGGCTTCGCCCGCCGTGAGATCGCGCCCCGGGTGCGGGAGTGGGACGAGAAGGCGCACTTCCCCCGCGAGGTCTTCCAGCAACTGGGCGAGCTCGGCCTGCTCGGAATCCTGATCCCCGAGGAGCTGGGCGGCGCCGGCCTGTCGTACCGGCACTATGTCGCGGTGCTCGACGAGCTGGGCGCGGTGGAGGGCGGCATCGCGCTCTCGGTCGCGGCCCATAACTCGCTGTGCACGAATCACATCTACATGTATGGCAACGATCAGCAGCGGCGCCGCTGGCTGCCCCTGCTCGCTAGCGGCAAGCTGATCGGCGCCTGGGGGCTTACCGAGCCCGAGGCGGGTTCGGACGCGGCCGGCACCCGCACCATGGCCCTTCGCGACGGCGACGGTTGGGTCCTGAACGGGAGCAAGAACTTCATCACTCACGCCACCGTCGGCGGGGTTGCCGTGGTCATGGCGCGCACGCGGCCGGGTGCTGACCACCATGGGATCTCGGCCTTCATCGTCCCCCTCGACGCCCCCGGCGTCTCGCCCGGCAAGGTCGAGGACAAGGTGGGAATGCGCGTCTCGGATACCGCCTCGCTGATCCTCGAGGACTGCCGGCTCGGCGGCGAGGCCCTGCTCGGTGGGGAGGGCGACGGCTTCATCCAGGCGATGGAGGTGCTCGACGGGGGGCGGATCTCGATTGCTGCCCTCGCGGTCGGAATCGCCCATGGCGCGCTCGACGCCGCGATCGCTTATGCCCGACAGCGCCGCCAATTCGGGCGGCCGATCGCGGACTTCCAGGGGATCCGCTTCAAGCTCGCCGACATGGCCACCCGCTTCAACGCCGCCCGCCTGCTCACCGAGCACGCCGCCGAGCTCAAGGACGCCGGCGCCAAGACGACGCTGGTCTCGGCGCAGGCCAAGGTGTTCGCCTCCGAGGCGGCGGTTGCGATCGCCGAAGATGCGGTGCAGATCCACGGCGGCTACGGCTACACCCGCGACTACCCGGTCGAGAAGTTCTGGCGCGACGCCAAGCTCTGCACCATCGGCGAGGGGACGAGCGAGATCCAGCGCCTGGTGATTGCGCGCGAGCTGCTGGCTTGAGCGAGGTGAGCCCAGTGGCGCCGGACGAGCAGCTTCACCTGAGCAACCAGCGCGCGGTCGCCAAGGCCTTGAGCGCCATCGAGCGGGGCGGTGAGGCGGCCGAGGCGCTGCTGCGCTCGCTTGAGGGCCGGGCCGGCCAGGCGCGCACCGCCGGGGTGACCGGCGCCCCCGGGGTGGGGAAGAGCACCCTCGTCCAGGCGCTCGGCCGCGAGCTGCTCGCCGATGGCGCGCTGGCGGTCCTGGCGGTCGACCCCTCGAGCCCTTTTACCGGCGGCGCGCTGCTCGGCGATCGCGTGCGCATGCCCGAGCTCGTCGCGAGCGGCGCGTTCGTGCGCTCGATGGCGACGCGCGGCGCGCTCGGCGGGCTCGCCACCGCCACCGGCGATGCGATCGATCTCCTCGATGCCGCCGGCTTTTCCTGGGTGATCGTGGAGACCGTGGGCGTCGGCCAGGCGGAGGTCGACATCGCCGGCGAGGTGGATACCGTCATCGTCGTCACCGTCGCCGGCCTTGGCGACGATGTCCAGACGGCCAAGGCGGGGCTACTCGAGATCGGCGACATCTTCGCCGTCAACAAGGCCGACCGCGCCGGCGCCGATGCCCAGGTCGAGCTGCTCGAGGCAATGCTGGCGCTGCGCCCGCCCGGCGGCTGGCAGCCCCCGGTGATCAGTGTGTCGGGACTCTCCGGGGAGGGCGTCTGCGAGCTGGCGGCGGCGCTGCGGGCTCACCACGGCTACCTCGATGGCGACGGGCAGCGCGCCGAGCTGCGCCGCCAGCGGGCCCGGCGGCGGCTCGAGCGCGTCTTCGCGGCGCTCGCATGGGAGCAGGCCCGCCGCCGCCATGGTGCGCGCATCGACGAGCTCAGCGCCGCCGTCGCGGCCGGCAGGATCGATGTCTACACGGCGGCTCACGTGCTGCTGGGGCGGGGGAGGGGAGATGGTGAGGACGCTTGATCACATCGGCATCGCGGTGCGCTCGATTGAGGAGCGGGCAAGGCTCTATGAGGCGCTCGGCCTGGCCCGCGCCGGCGAGGGGACGGTGCCGGCGCAGAACGTGCGCGTCGCCTTCTTTGAGCTCGGAGAAAGTCGCATCGAGCTCCTCGAGCCCACCGCTCCCGCCTCGCCGATCGCCGGCTTCCTCGCCAAGCGGGGCGAGGGGCCTCACCACCTCTGCATCGCCGTCGAGGACATTGATGCGGCGATGGCCGGTCTGGCGGCCGCCGGCATCGAGCTGCTCTCCGAGCAGCCGCAGGCGGGCGCCCACGGCGCTCGCGTGTGCTTCATCCACCCGCGCTCGGCGGGCGGCGTTCTGATCGAGCTCTCCGAGCCCGCGGGCGAGCCCCGATGAACGCCGGCGAGCTCGTCACGATCAGCCTCGCCGGCCCGCGCGAAAAGTTTTGGGGAGTGCTTCTCGCGCTCAACCCGACCGGCGCCACCGTCCGCGGCCTGCCCGTGGAGTCCTTCGAGGACTGGCTGCGCCAGCTCGCCGGCGGCGGCCCCGCCCTGCTCGGCGCGGTGACCGCGTTCTTCCCCGCCCACCGCCTCGAGCGCATCGAGCTCGACGAGACCACCGGCGTGGTCGAGGGTCTCGCCGACCGGATCCGCCGCACCACCGGCCGCGACCCCGTCGCCGAGCTTGCCCCACCGAGCAAGTCGTGAGGAGAGGAGGGGATTCCCGCTCGGCGCAGGTGGCGGCGTCACTCACGCATGGGCAGACCCGGCCCGAGGTTCGTTACGACAAAATGCCATTGGCGGCAAGATAGCGTCACGAAATTTGCCACGCGGCGCAGCCCGCTCTCCTGATTTGAGCGTGCAGGAGACGCAAGCGAAGTAATGCCGCCCTGTCGGGGGGGGATACTCGCCGGCGACCATTTTTCAGATGCCGCCGGCGCCGGCCGGATCCCGTCGAGATTACCGGTCCCCGAAGCAACGAGGCCGTGGCCAGGTTGCCCGATCGCCGATTGAGACGAATCTCATGTTCATCCCTCGCCGGCGCCCGAAGCCGGAGGTTCTGGCGCCAGCTCAGATCGCGGGGATCGGCGCGGCATGCAGGCGGGGGCGGGTGGTGCCGAGGCGCTCGCCAACCGCGTTGCGGTTGCGCAACCAGCGGGGCGGGGCAGAGGCAGCGCCGCTGCGAATGAAGGTCACGTCCATGTCGAGCTCGCCGTCCGCGTTGCCGTCGAGAAGGAAGGTGTCGAGGTAGAGCTGCACCAGCGGCGTGCGGTAGGTGGTCTGAGGGGGCGGCAGCTCGCTGAAGTTGACGAAGAGCTGGCGCTGCGCCAGCTCGACGCGGGCGCGGAAGGTGGTGCCGAAGGAGTCGGTAAAGAGATACGAGCCGGCATAAGGTCGCCAGGTCGCCGGGTCGGTGTGGTAGTCAGGCGGCGGCACGTTGGCGGGCTGCAGCACGGCGTCGACCACACAGTAAGCGGCGCGGGTGAGGGCGGTGGTCGTGTTGGCCAATAGCGCGACTGCGAATCGCCGTTCTCGCTCCCAGATTAGCATCGCTCCCCAGCCCGCAAGGCTGCCCCCATGCTGGCGCAGGTCGAGGCCCTTGTAGTCCTCGACCATGATGCCGTAGCCGTAGAACAGACCCGGGGTGTAACCGAGCGAGACCTGTGGCTGCTCCATTTGCTCGGCGGAGGCGGGAGTCAGGACGGCGCCGCCGCCATCGGTCAGGAGCAGCGCCCAGCGCACCAGGTCGGGGGCGGTCGAAAAGGCCCAGCCGGCGGGCGCCACGCTGCCGTTGTCGTAGGAGTCGGGTGCGGCGATCACTTCCGCGCCAGTGTAGGGGTTCTCGTAGTGGCCGAAGGAGTAGTTCCCGCCCGCCATGGCGTCAGCCGGGCTCAGAGTCGTGGCGGTCATTCCCGCCGGTCCCCAGACCTGGGCGGGCATGTACTGGCGGTAGGGGATGCCGCTCGCCCGCTCGGCCACCAGACCGGCGAGCACGAAGTTGGGGTTGGAGTAGTTCCAGAACGAGCCCGGCGGGGCGTGCAGCCGCACTTGCGTCTGGGTCGCGACCCACTTCGAGAGAGCGTCGTCGCCGGTCGGACCGGAGATCGAGGTGAGATTGTCGGGGTAGGCGGCGGTGTGGGTCAGCAGATGACGCACCGTGATGGCGCTCGCGGGCCAGCGGCCGGCGAGCTCGAGCTCAGGCACGAATTGGGTGAGCGGGTCATCGAGGTTGACGCGGCCCGCCTCCACCTGCTGCATCACCGCGGCGGCGGTCATCTGCTTGGTGATCGAGCCGATGCGAAATACCGTGCTGGCGTCGACCGCGCCCCCGTTGCGTCGATGCTTGACGCCGTAGCCGTGCTGGTAGAGGAGGTTGCCATCAATGGCGACGGCCACGGCTGCGCCTGGCGTGCGGTTGGCCGTCATGTCGGCCTGGACGCACTGATCGATCGCCTGCTCGAGAGTGGCCGCCTGGGTGGCATAGGCGCCCAGTGGCGAGCGATCCGCTGGCAGAAGAGGCAGCACCGGCGCCGGCAGCAGGTCGGCGGCCGGGTTCGGCACGTGCGCCGTCACGAGTGCCGGCGTGGCTGCGGGCGCTGCCTCGCCCGAGGCGAGCCGCGCGCACCAGCCGGCTCCAGCCACGAGAAGAAATGCAGCTACACGAATGCGCCGCCGCCCAGATCCCGCCTGATTCAATTCGCCCATCTCGCCTCCTCTTCCTGGCGACGCCTGGCGGCGCCTCAACGGGAGCCAACGCGCTTCGATCTGGCGCCCTGGCGGTGCAAACCCGCTGACGAGGTCCCTCCCACTTCAGCTTGAAATTCGAGCGGGCTCGGCAAGGGCTCTGCGACCTTCACCGCAGCATTCTCTGGATCCCAGCCGCTCGCAACCGGCGTGATGTGCCGCACCTCCGCTCGATGCTCGGCGAGCGCCTCCCGCACCGCCTCCGGGCGCCTTTCCGCCACGATCAGAAGGACGCACGCGGGCCCGTGAGGATAGCGCCGGCCCTGCTCCCAGTTGCGCAGCGTCGCCACACTCA
>JAZDGE010000360.1:0-3202 GCA_043807175.1 Acidobacteriota bacterium | reverse complement strand
TGCCGCTCGCCCCCAGCGCCACGACGGCCGTGGCCACGAGCGCCCCGAAGGATGCCCCGAGCGGCAGCCCCACCGGCGAGCGAATATCGGCAAGCTTGTGCTCGGCTGGATCCTTGGGGAGAAGGGTGGTGATCTGCAGTTGAATCGGCGCTGTCTGCACCTCGCCCGATGCTCCGCCGGGAAGGCGGTACCTCACCTTGATCGCGGGCACCCGCGCGTCGGTCACGACAAAGGCGGCAGCCCGGTAGCGCTGGGCGCCGGGAGTCGGCGTCGCGCCGGGCGTGGGAAGCTCCGCCTGCAGCTCCAGCTTCTCGTCGCCTGGCGCCGCCGGGAAGTCCCAGATCGTGCCCGCCGGTCCCTCGCCCCTGACCTCCACGGTGAACGCCTGGCCCACGCTCACCTCGCTCGCCGATGCCGTGGCGCTGACACGCACCGGCGCATCTCCCGCCTGCGCGGCGCCCGCGAACAACAGCATCGCAGCGGCCGCCAACCGCTGGCTGGCGGTAGCACGGACCGCGGACCACGGGCCACGGACCACGGACCGGGTGGGGGACCCGCGCCCCGAGCCCCGAGCCCCGAGCCCCGGATGGGTGGGGGTGGAACTCACCGCCGCCGCTCCCTTGCCTTAAAGAAACCGGACAGGGGCTGCTCGTACGATTCCGCGGTGGAGAGAGCGAGGGCGTCCACCCGCGTGCGTTTGAAGCTCGCCCTCAGCTCATCGAATGCCGCCGCGCGCAGATGGCGGCGCAGCGCCGCGTCGCCGGTGTCCACGATCCACAGCTCGTCGGTCTCGGGGTCGGCAAGCGCGACCAGGCCGGCCGGCGGGATCTCGACCTCGCGGGGATCCCAGAGATGGATAGCGATCACGTCGTGGCGGCGGCGCAGGATGCCGAGGGCGCGCTCCCATTCGCGGTCCTGGAAATCGGAGATCACGACCACGATGCCGCGCCGCTTCATCACCTGGCGGGCGAAGCGCAGCGCACCGGCGAGGTCGGTGCCTCGGCCAGCAGGCTCGAGGGCGAGCAGGTCGCGGACGATGCGCAGCGCATGGTCGTGGCCGCGGCCGGGCGCGATGAAGCCCTCGATGCGGTCGGAGAACAGCACCGCGCCCACCCGATCGTGGTTGGCGACGGCGGAGAACGCGAGCACCGCGGCGAGCTCGACCGCGAGGTCTCGCTTGAGCAGGTACTGCGAGCCAAAGCATTGCGAGCCCGAAAGGTCAACCAGCAGGAGAAGCTGAAGGTCGCGCTCCTCGACGAACTTCTTGACATAGGTGGCATTCATCCGCGCGGTCACGTTCCAGTCGATGGTGCGTACGTCGTCGCCGGGCTCGTACTCGCGCACCTCGGCGAACTCCATGCCGCGGCCCTTGAACACGGCGTGGTAGGCCCCTACCACGCCGGAGGCGAGAATTAGCCGGGTGCGGATCTGGATCCGCCGGATCTTGTCGAAGGTCTCACGATCCAGCATTACGCCCCCCACCCGCCCGGCCCGGGGCTCGGGGTTCGGGGATCGTGGCTCGAAGAGGCAGAAGAGACCGCACTGCCTCGCGCCCCAAGTCGCGTGTTCCGCACCTCGAGCCTCACGCCCTGCCTCGTGCGGTAGCCGGGCGGGTGGTCAGGGGCCGAGTCCCGAGCCCTGAACCCCGAACCCCGCATCGGGCGGTGGCCGGGCGGGTGGTTGGTGGCCGAACCCCGAGCCCCGAACCCCGAATCCCTGTGTTCATGGGACTTCCACGCGCTCCAGGATGCGACCCACGAGCTCCTCGGTGGTCACGTTCTCCGCCTCGGCCTCGTAGGTGAGCAGGATCCGGTGGCGCAGCACGTCACGGGCGATCTCCTTGATGTCCTCGGGAATCACGTAGCCGCGCCCGGCGAGGAACGCGACCGCGCGGGCGGCGTGGGAGAACGCCAGCGTGGCGCGGGGCGAGGCGCCGAACGCGATCAGGTGCTCGACCTCGGCCAGGCCGACCGCCCGCGGCGAGCGGGTGGCGCGTACGAGGGCGACGATGTAGTCGCGGATGCGCTCGTCCATGTAGACCTCGACGACCCGTCGCGACAGGCGCCGGATCGCCTCCTGCCGCAGCACCTTCGCCGCCGGGGGCGGCTCGCCGGCGAACATCCGGTCGAGGATCTGCCTCTCCTCGGCCAGTTGCGGGTAGTCCACCCTCGCCTTGAGCAAGAAACGGTCGACCTGGGCCTCGGGGAGCGGGTAGGTGCCCTCCTGCTCGATCGGGTTCTGGGTCGCAAAGACGACGAAGGGCTCGGGAAGCGGGTGGGTCTCAACACCCAGCGTGACCTGCCGCTCCTGCATCGCCTCGAGCAGGGCCGACTGCACCTTTGCCGGCGCGCGGTTGATCTCGTCCGCGAGCAGGAGGTTGGTGAACACCGGCCCCTTGCGGGCGATGAACTCGCCGCTCTTCTGCTGGTAGATCATGGTGCCGATGAGATCGGCCGGGAGCAGATCAGGGGTGAACTGGATGCGCGCGAAGCGGAGGTCGAGGACTCCCGAGAGGGTCTTGACCGCGAGCGTCTTGGCCAGCCCCGGCACGCCTTCGATGAGCAGATGGCCGCGGCACAGGAGCGCCACCATCATGCGCTCGAGCAGCGGGCCCTGGCCGACGATCACCTTTTTCATTTCGGACAGCGCCACCTGCACCTCAAGGGACTCCTCGCGCACCGCCTCGTTGAGCCTTCTCACATCGACGTCGGTCGCCGCCATTCGCACACCCCCTCGCTGGCCGCCGATCCGCGGGACGGACGGGCAAGACATTGCCAGGAACGGCCTCATTGCAACCTCTGTGCCGGCGCTGGCTGCGTCGGTGCTGCTGGCGGAGCGCCTTTTTGACGCGCGGCCTGCGCCGACTCGGCGCTGTGGTAGCTTTGCCGGCGGTGGCAGGCCGCCAGGCCAGCTCGCCCGGCCTTTCGATGAGAAGCTGCATGCGCTCGGGTCGTCACCTTCTCCGAACCCCGGCCGAACGGCTGGTGTACGCGGCTTTTCTCGCCGTTCTTACGTTCCCTGTCTTCGCTCGTGCGACCACGCCGGCAGCCCCGCCTGCCGCCGGCGCGCATTGCGAGCGCGCCTGTGGCGGCGAACTCACCTGCGAGATCGAGGCGACCCGCTGCCTGCTCGCGGCGGGCCTGCTCGACGAGGCCATCGAACGCGCTCGCGCACTCGTGGCCAAAAGCCCTGGGGAGACGGC
>JAZDGE010000359.1:0-5303 GCA_043807175.1 Acidobacteriota bacterium | reverse complement strand
CCCTGCCGCGATCCCCGCGGCCCCACCGCCTCGGCGGTCTACCTCTGCCGCGCCACCGCCGGCGAGCTGGCAGGTGGCGACGACGCGGCGAGCGCCCGGTGGTTCGCCGACATCTCCGGCCTCAAGCTCGCCTTCGACCACGCCCGGGTTCTCGCCGACGCCGGCTTCGCTATCGCTCGACGTCGGGCGTCGGAATGACCTCGAGCTCGGCCTCGACGAAGGCGATGCCCGTCTGGGTCACGGGAAGAAAGACCGTGTGCTCCTTCCCCTGGCTCGGCAGGTGGAGCTCGTAGTAGCCCTCCGGCCGCACCGCCATGAGTGTCCCGAGCGCCCCGGAGAGGCTCAATATCTGGCTGTAAATCTGTACCTTAGCTGGCAGTTCCATGGTTCCTCCCGCAATCGACGACCGGGGTCCCGGCGGCGCAGGCCCGGGCCGCTAATCTTCGTCGGCCTGGCCGCCCGCCACGCCGTACTCCTTGAGCTTGCGCTGCAGAGTGCGCAGGCCGATGCCGAGCAGGTGCGCCGCCTTGGCCCGGTGCCCCTGGGTGAACTCGAGCGCGCCGAGAATCGCGTCGCGCTCAACCTCCGCCATCTGACGAGGCGCGGACGGCGCCCCTCCCGGCGCCGCCGGCTCACCCGCCCCGGGGCGGCGGTATTCTGGCGGCAGATCCGCCATCGTCAACTCGGGTCCCTGGCTGAAGAGCACCATGTTCTCGACCACGTTGCGCAGCTCCCTCACATTGCCCGGCCAGGCGTAGCCGCGCAGCGCCGCCACCAGCGGCGCCGCGAGGTGTTGGACCGAGCGCCCGAGCTCGCGGTTGAAGCGCGCGATGAAGTGGGTTGCGAGGGGCAGGATGTCCTCGGGTCGCTGGCGCAGTGGCGGCAGCGCGATCGTGACCACCTTGAGGCGGTAGTAGAGGTCACGCCGGAAACGGCCTCCAGCCACCTCGGCCTCGAGATCGCGGTTGGTCGCCGCGACCAGCCGAAAGTCGACGGCCACCTCCTCGTTGCCGCCGACCCTGGTGACCCGCCGCTCCTCCAGCACCCGCAGGAGCTTGACCTGCAGATCGGCGGAAAGCTCCGAGATCTCGTCCAAGAACAGCGTTCCCGCATGGGCCAGCTCGATCTTCCCGATCCGCCGCTGATGGGCGCCGGTGAAGGCCCCCTTCTCGTGGCCGAAGAGCTCCGCCTCCAGGATCTCGCCCGGAATGGCGCCGCAGTTGAGGGCGACAAAGCGCCCGGAAGAGCGCGGCCCGTGCTCGTGGATCGCGTTGGCGATCAGCTCCTTCCCGCTTCCCGACTCACCGACGATGAGCACCGTGGTGGGCGCCGGCGCAACTACCCGCACGCGCTCGAGCACCGCCTCCATCGCCGCCGACCGCCCGATGATGTTGTCGAACCCGAAGACGGTCTCGAGGCGCTCCTTCAGCTCCGCCCGCTCGCGCGTCAGCAGCCGTCGTTCGAGCTGCTGCTGCACGCGGCGGCGCAGCTCCAGCAGGTTGACCGGCTTGGTGAGGTAGTCGTCGGCGCCCGCTTGCAGCGCCCGCACTGCGCCGTCGACGTCGCCGAACGCCGTGATCATCAGAATGGCGATCTCCGGCCGCTCCTCGCGCGCTCGCGCCAGCAGCTCGTAGCCGTCCATTCCCGGCATCCTCACGTCGGTGATGAGCGCATCCAGCGGCTCGCCCGCGCCGAGCAGGGCAAGGGCGGGCTCGGCCCCGTCCAGCTCGATGACCTCGTACCCGACGCGGCGCAGACCCGTGGCGACCGCGGCCCGCGAGCCGTCGTCATCGTCCACGACCAGAATACGGCTAGCCCGCATTTCTCACCGCGGTTCGTAGCGAGAGCGCCGAGAGTGCGTCTCGGGGCCAGGTACGACACTTTGGTGCGACGGCCACCCCATTGGTTCGCGGCGCTTGTCGCAGTCCTGAGTACCGCGCCGGCCAACCGCGCCCAAAGTGTCGTACCTGGCGCCGGGCACGTAGCGAGGAGCGACGCAGGCGTACTCGAACAGTACGTCGAGGAGCGACGAGCGAGTACGGCCCGAGATGGCGTGCTATCGGCGCTCGCAGTAGGACAAGCGGTGAGAAATGCGGGCTAATGCTCACGTCGTCACCCCCTTCTCGGCGAGAAGCGCGGCCAGCTCGTCCTCATCGATCACCTTGACTTCCAACCGGCGGGCGCGCACGAGCTTGGAGCCGGCCTCGCTCCCTGCGACCACGAAGCTGGTTCGCTTCGAGACGCTGTCGGCCACCCTGGCGCCGGCGGCCTCGAGCGCTGCAGCCACCTCCTCGCGCGGCCGCGAGAGCGTCCCCGTAATCACGAAGGAGAGGCCCGCAAGCGGCGCGGCGGCCTCTGACTCCACCTCTTCCCGGGGATCGACGCCGCGCTCGCGCAGGCGGCGCACCAGCTCGCGGCCCGCCTCCTCGGCAAAAAAGGCGACCACGCTGGCGGCGATGGTCCCGCCCACGCCGGGGGCCGTCTCGAGCTCCTCCCCAGTCGCCGCGCCAAGGGCCTCCAGTGAACCGAAACGCCGCGCCAGGGTCTTGGCCGCACGCTCGCCGACATGGCGGATGCCGAGGGCGACGAGCAGCCGCCAGAGCGGCCGGGCACGCGCCTGTTCAAGCTGCGCCAGAAGCTTGGCCGATGACTTTTCGCCCCACTGGGGCAGCGCGGCGAGACGCGCCGGGTCGAGGTCCCAAAGCGAGGCCGGATCGCTCGCGAGCCCCTCGCGCAGGAGTAGATCCACGAAGCTCCTGCCCAGCCCCTCGATGTCCATCCCCGCGCGGGAAACGAAGTGCCGAAACCGCTGGCGCAGGACCGCGGGGCAGGAGGAGTTGGGGCAGCGAATCGCCACCTCCCCGCTCTCCCGGCTCACCGGGGTCTCGCAGGCCGGGCAGCGCTCCGGCATGTGAAATGGTTCACTTGTTTCCGGTCGCGCCGCGGTATCGACCGCCACCACCTTGGGAATCACGTCCCCGCCCTTGGCCACCCACACCAGGTCGCCGGCCCGGATGTCGAGGCGAGCGACCTCGTCGGCGTTGTGCAGCGTGGCCCGCGCCACCGTGCTGCCGGCCAGCAGCACCGGCTCGAGATCGGCGACTGGGGTCAGGACGCCGGTGCGACCGACCTGGACCACGATGGCGAGCACGCGGGTACGAACCCCTTCGGGCGGATACTTGTAGGCCGCCGCCCAGCGCGGGAACTTGCTCGTCGCACCCAGCGCCGCCTGCTCCGCAAGCCAGTCCACCTTCACAACCACGCCGTCGATGTCGAACGGCAGCGCCGCGCGGCCCGCCCCCCACGATGCGATGAGCTCGTGTACCGCCTCCAGGTCGGCGCAGCGCCGCCAGCCGGGATTGACCGCGAACCCCAGCTCGGCCAGCAGATCGAGGGCGTCCGAGTGGCGCTCGAGGGTGGCGCCTTCCACCCGCGCTACGTGGTAGGCGCAGAAGGCGAGGGCGCGGCGGGCGCACTCGCGCGGGTCGAGCAGCCGAATCGAGCCAGCGGTGGCGTTGCGGGGGTTGGCGAAGGGCTCCTCCTCCGCCTCCCGCCGGGCGCGGTTGAGCGCCGCGAAGACCGGGTGCGGCATGTACACCTCGCCCCGCACCTCGAGCGCGGGAAGGGCGACCGGCAGCCGCAGCGGCACCGCCCGGATCGCCCTGGCGTTGGCGGTCACCTCGTCTCCCACCTCGCCGTTGCCGCGGGTGACCGCCCGCACCAGCTCGCCGTTCTCGTACCCCAGGCTAAGTGAGACACCATCGATCTTGAGCTCGGCGACAAGCCCCGCGGGCGCCCGCCCGAGCCCTCGCACGGTCCTCCCGTACCACTCCTCGAGCTCGCCCTCGTTGTAGGAGTTGTCGAGCGAGAGCATTGGCGTGGCATGTGCGATCTGGGGAAGCTCGGCGACCGGAGCGCCCCCCACCCGCTGGGTCGGCGAGTCGGAAGTGATGAGCTCCGGGTGCCGGGCCTCCAGTCCCTTGAGCTCTGCCATCAACTCATCGAAGGCAAGATCGCTGATCTCCGGGCGCGCGAGCACATAGTAGAGATGCTCGTGGCGGCGCACCTCCCGTCGCAGCCAGTCGATCCTGGCTCTCACCGCCTTAGTACTCCCGGTCGGAAATACGGTGACGCACCGAGAACGCCGATGCGCCGCGCCCGCAAGGCGCGCGACTGAGCCGTATCGGCAGGTGATACGGCGCAAGGAGCGCAACGCAGCGGGCGCGGATGCAGCGGCGTTCGAATGCCGGCGTATTTCCGACCGGGAGTACTTAGCCATGGCCTGCCTCCACCACCACCGGCGCCTGAGCGCGCCCTCGCCTGCGGCGGCCACCGCGCCGCCGCCGGCGCCCCTCGGAAACTGCCGGGGTTGGCCTCTCCTCGAGTGGTGCGAGCCCCGCCTGCACCCGCTTGACCGCCGCCCGCCAGCTCGCGAGCGCCTCGCCGCGCAGTCCGGTCGCCTCGTGCAGCAGCTCGGCAAGCTGCCACGCGACGGCAAAACCCTCGTGGCGAACGGTCCGAAGCACGAGCCGGGGCGAGCGGGGTGGCGAAAGCAGCCGGATCAGGCAGGCGTACGACATCCGCACCAGGTGCGCCCGGAAGTTCGAGAGCGCCAGCTCGAGCGCACTCGGGTTGATGTGGTCGCGCACGAGCGCCTCGAGCTCGCCGGGCTCCACCGGCACGCCAGCGCTGTCCGCGAAAAGATCGAGCAGACCGGGGAGGAAGAGCAGCCCAAGCAGGGTCTCCTCGGCAAGCGCCTGGCCGCGGGCCCGCGTCCGATCCGCCGCCGCCAGCAACTGCCACAGGACACCGCCGGGGCCGGTAGACCTCGGGCCACAGACGCGCGGCAGGATCAGCCCCAGGATCCCCCGCTCGGCCAGGCCCCGGATGATCGGCTCGGTCTGCCTCGTCATCAGGCTTTCATTGAGCTCATAGGCGATGCGGGCAGGCGCCGCGCGGCGGATCTCCCCCTTCAGCTCATCGAGCGCCTCACCCGTCTCGCCGTCCATCGCGAACGAGAGCCGAGCCGCGTACTCGACTGCTCGCATCATGCGCACCGGATCTTCGGAGAAGCGAGCGCGTGGCGGCCCGATGGTGCGGATCACGCCCCGATCGAGGTCGGCGAGGCCGCCGACATGGTCGATCACCGAGAAGTCGGCGATGTTGTAGAACAGCCCGTTGACGGTGAAGTCGCGGCGCCAGGCGTCCTCCTCAGGGGTTCCAAACTCCTCGGCAACCGGAATCGGCGCGAGCACATCCGCGGTTTCCTCGTTCTCCATCTCGGGCGGCTCGGGCGAGCGGCG
>JAZDGE010000358.1:0-4059 GCA_043807175.1 Acidobacteriota bacterium | reverse complement strand
GGGAAGATCTCGCTCACTGGCGCGGTCAACCGCGAGCTGAGCTTCCACGACCCCTGCTACCTCGGCCGCACCAACGGTGAGTTCGAGGCGCCCCGGGCCGTGCTGGCGGCGATCCCGGGGCTCAAGGTCAAGGAGGCTCCGCTTTCGCGCGACAAGGCGATGTGCTGCGGCGCGGGCGGCGGACGCATGTGGCTGGAGGAGAAGCTCGGCGACCGCATCAACCAGGTCCGGGTCAAACAACTGCGCGACTCCGGCTGCCAGGACGCCGCCGTGGCGTGCCCGTTCTGCGCGGTGATGGTGGGGAACGGGCAGCAGGAGCTCGGCTTCGAGGAGGCGAAGACCTTCGATGTGCTGGAGCTGGCGGCGCAGTCCCTGGCGGCGCCGGCGCGCTCGTGAGGCCGGGAGTGCTCTTGGCAAGGGGCGCCGCGCGCCTGCAGCCGTCCAGGGCCTGTGGCAGGTCCGGCACTCGCTCACGTCGGGAACGCCAGCTCGCGCCCGGAGTATGGTAGGAGGGTGGGGCAGCCTGACCAGCGACGGCGGAGGGCGCGGCGGGGCGAGAGCCTGGCGGCGCTCTTCCTGCGCCTGAAGGGGTACCGCATCGCGGCGCGCAACTGGCGCTGCCCGATCGGCGAGCTCGACCTCGTGTGCTGGCATGGCGACACGCTGGTGTTCGTGGAGGTCAAGACCAGGACGAGCGGCGCCGCCGGCGCGGCCGAGGACGCGGTCGATTTCCGCAAGCGAAAGCAGCTCATCCGTCTTGCCAATCTCTACCTGGCGCAGCGCCATCGGGGTGACGTGCCGTGCCGATTCGATGTCGTCGGAATCAAGTTGGGCGGCTTCCTCCCGCGGATTCGCCATCTGCGCTCCGCCTTCCGCGCCGACGGGCTGGTCGGGTGACTCGCCACGGACATCGGGTATCAGGTGTCGCGTAGCGAGACGCTGGCTGGCAGACAGGCGGGCACGCGTGCCTCCGGTTTTTCTGTGGGCCAGACACTCTTGTCTGGCCAGGCAGGCTGCCGCAGCCCTGCAAGGACAGGCAAGAGTGCCTGTCCCACATCCCTTCTTGCCGGGGTTGGGCGGGGGGACGAACCCCGAACCCCGAGCCACAGCCGTCCTTGAGCGGGACCGCCAATCCCGCGCCGCACGCGCTATAGTCGCGAGCCATGATCGATGAGACGCTCACCATGATTCCGGGGCCGAGCCCGGTCCACCCGCGCATCCTTGACGCTCTTGCCAAACCGACGGTCTCACATCTGGCGCCCGTGTTCGTGGCCGAGTTCGCGCGCGCGCTCGATGACTTTCGCGCCCTCTGTCAGAGCGCCAGCGGGCAGCCGTTCCTCATCGGGGGCGGCGGCACGCTGGCGATGGAAATGGCGCTCGTCAACCTCGTGGCCCCGGGCGAGAAGGTGCTCGTGATCTCGCAGGGCTACTTCGGCGATCGCTACGCGGACCTCGCCGAGGCCTTCGGGATGTCCGTGGACCGGCTCGCCTCGCCCTGGGGCAAGGTCGTCGCGCCCGAGGAGCTCGAGGCGAGGCTGCGCGATAGCTGCTACCGCGCGGTCACGATGACCCATGTCGACACCTCGACCGGGAGCTCGGCGCCGGTGGCCGCGTACTGCGAGCTGCTGCGCGGCCGCGACGAGCTGGTGATTCTCGATGGCGTGTGCGCCATCGGCGGTGTCGATGAGCGCTTCGACGAGTGGGGCGTCGATGCGCTCATAGCCGCGCCACAAAAGGCGATCGGGGCGCCGCCCGGGCTCGCGATGTGCCTGTTCTCGTCGCGGGGGCTGGCGCGCCGCCGCAGCCTCGCCCGCGTGCCGGCCTACTACGCCGATATCCTCAGGTGGCTGCCGGTGATGGAAGATCCGCATGGCTACAACTCGACTCCTTGTGTCAACGAGATTCGCGCCGTCGCCGAAGCGCTCGCGATCATCCGCGAGGAGGGGCTGCCGGCCCGCTTCGCCCGCCACCGCCGCAACGCGCGTGCGCTGCGCGCCGGCCTTGCAGTGCTCGGCTTCGCCTTCTTTACCTCTCCGGAGTGCCTCGCGGACACCCTCTCGGTGCCGCTCTATCCGGCGGGCATCGAGGACGCAGCCTTCCGCCGCGAGCTGGCGGCGCGTGGCGTGGTGGTCGCCGGCTGCCTCGGACCAATTGCCGGGAAGGCGTTCCGGCTCGGGCATATGGGCAACATCGGCGACGGCGAGGTGGCGAAGGTGCTGCAAGCGATCGAGGACACGCTCGCTGCGCTCGGTGCGAAGGTCGCGAAGGGAAGCGCGGTGGTGGCAGGTTGGGCCGGCGCCAGCGCCAGGGCCCGAAAGGGTGCGCGTTGATGCTCACCGGCGCCCTGCCGCGCGTGAACCTCGCTCATCTGCCGACGCCGATCGAGCCACTCAAGCGGCTTGGCGCCGAGCTCGGCGGTCCCCGCCTGTACGTCAAGCGCGACGATCTCACTGGCCTGGCGACCGGTGGCAACAAGGCGCGCAAGCTGGAGTTCCTCCTCGCCGATGCGCTCGCGCAAGGCGCTGACACAGTCGTGACCTGCGGCGCGGCGCAGTCGAACCAGGCGCGACAGGCCGCGGCGGCGGCGGCGCGGCTCGGCCTCGGCTGCGTGCTGGTCCTCCTGCGACCGGCGGGCGGGGGGCCACCGCAGGGCAACTGGCTGCTCGATGAGCTGCTCGGCGCTGAGATCCGCTGGGCTGAGGACTGGACCCGGCTTGGCGCCGCCGCCGAGGCCGTGGCCGAGGAGCTGCGCGAGGCCGGCAGAAAGCCATATCTGGTCCCGTACGGAGCCTCGAACGGGTACGGGGTGCTCGGCTACGTGGCGGCGCTGGAAGAGATCGCCGCCGCCGGGCGATTCGGCCACATCGTCGTGGCCTCGAGCTCGGGCGGGACCCAGGCGGGGCTGGTGCTGGGGGCGAGGCTGCTCGGCTACCCCGTGCGGGTGCTCGGGATCAGCATCGACTCGGGCGCCGCCGAGCTGCAGGCGACCGTCGCGGAGCTGGCGAACGAGGCAGCGGCGCTGCTGGGCGCCAACCTGTCGGTGCGGCCGGCCGAGGTTGCCGTCAACGCCGACTACCTCGGCGGCGGCTACGGAGTGGTGGGTGAGCGCGAGCGCGAGGCGATCCTCCTCGCCGCCAGAACCGAAGGCCTCGTGCTCGATCCGGTCTACACCGGCCGGGCTCTTGGCGGGCTCGCCGACCTGATCCGCCGGGGGGCTTTCCCGCGCGAGGAGAGCGTGCTCTTCGTCCACACCGGCGGCATCCCTGCGCTGTTCGCGTACGCCGAGCTGCTTGGCGGCGCCCAAGCCGCCGGCAACCCTCGCCCAGTCTCCTCCGTACTCCTGGAATGATGCGAGCTGCCGCTCGCTGTGATGGCGAAGGAGAGACCATGATGATCCTGCCCGAGTCGTGTGAACCCACCTGGCCAGCTCGTGCTGGTCTTGGGAGCTTTGTGCTCGCGGTGGCCCTTCTCCTGCTGCCGGCCACGGCGCCTGCAAGTAGCCCGCCGGTATACACTCCCGATGCGAACGCCCCGCGCTCGGCGGTGCCCGATGCCTACAAGTGGAACCTCTCGGGGCTGTTCCCTTCCGACGAGGCGTGGGAGCAGGCGCGGGTGAAGCTGGTGGGCGAGATCCCGGCGCTGGCGCGTTTTCAAGGGAAGCTCGCCGATCCCGCCGCCCTTAGGGCCTGCCTGGAACTGTACTTCAAGCTCCACCGCGAGGCCAATTTCGTCACGCTTTACCCCAATCTGCGCCAGAGCACGGCACAGGCGGACGACGACGCCGGCGCGATGGTGCAGAAGAGCCTCGCTGCAATGGACGAGCTGATGCGCGCGGCGGCGTTCATCCGGCGCGAGGTGTTGGCGCTGCCGGCGCCAGCGCTGGCGGCGGCCTACGTGAAGGAGCCTGGCCTGACCGAGTACCGCGCCTACATCGACAACCTGCGCAGGCGCGCCGCCCGCGTCCTCTCGCCCGATGCCGAGCGAGCCCTCTCGCTGCTCGGCGACAACCTGTGGGCCGAGATCGACCTCAACGAGATGCCGTCGCCGCTGGAGGACGCC
>JAZDGE010000357.1:0-2546 GCA_043807175.1 Acidobacteriota bacterium | reverse complement strand
AGCGGCAAATCGCCGCAGGCGGCCGGCCAGCATCCGCCCCTCGACGGTCTGAGGCGGAGACGCCTCTCATGAGCGACACGCCCGTCATCCGTACGCAGGGACTGGTCAAGGTCTACGCCATGGGCTCGACCGAAGTGCGCGCCTTGCGTGGCATCGACCTCACCGTGGCGCGCGGCGAGTTCGTCGCGGTCATGGGGGCCTCGGGCAGTGGCAAGTCGACCCTGATGAACATCCTTGGCTGCCTCGACATGCCCACCGAGGGGACCTACGACCTCGACGGCGAGCGCACCAACGGGCTCGGCAAGAACGCCCTCGCCGACATCCGTAACCGCAAGATCGGCTTTGTTTTCCAGGGGTTCAACCTGCTCGCCCGCACCGCCGCCGTGGAGAACGTCGAGCTGCCGCTCCTCTACGACCGCTCCGGCCAGAGGCTCGCGACCCGCAAGCTCGCCCTCGAGGCGCTCGACCGGGTCGGGCTCTCCGACCGCGCCCACCACCTGCCCAACGAGCTCTCGGGCGGGCAGCAGCAACGCGTCGCAATCGCCCGCTCCCTCGTAACGCGGCCGACGTTGTTGCTCGCCGACGAGCCCACCGGGAACCTCGACAGCCGCACCTCCGTCGAGGTGCTGGCGCTCTTCCAGCAGCTCAATGACCAGGGGATCACCATCGTCCTCGTCACCCACGAGCGCGACCTCGCCCGCTACACCAGACGCCTCGTCGAGCTGCGCGACGGCCACGTCATCCGCGATGTCGCCGTCGCTGACCGCGGTGACGCGGCCGAGGACCTGCGCGCGCTCGCGCTCGTCGAGGAGGCCGTCTAGCCATGCGCGCGCTCGTCCTCGTCAAGGTGGCCTGGCAGAGCATTCTCAAGAACACGATGCGCACGCTGCTTACCATGCTCGGCATCATCATCGGCGTCGCCGCGGTGATCGTAATGGTCGCGGTCGGCCAGGGCGCGAAGGAGCGCATCAACCAGCAGATTCAGAACCTCGGCACCAACATGATTGTCCTCACCGCCGGCTCTTCGACTCAAGGCGGCGTGAGCCAGGGCGCGCAGACCTTCAACCGCCTCACCGTCGACAACGCCGACGCGCTGCGGCGCGAGTGCACACTGCTGACGGCGATCTCGCCCGTGATCTTCACCGGCGGCCATGTCCAGGGCGGGACCGGCAACTGGCGCACCACGATCAACGGCGTCTCGCTCGACTACCCGCTCATCCGTGACTGGGCCGTGTCCTCGGGGTCGTTCTTCGATGCCACCGACCTGCGCGTCGCGCGCAAGGCCGCCGTCATCGGCGCCACGGTGGCGAAGAACCTCTACCCGGATCAGGACCCGGTCGGCCAGGAGATCCAGATCCGCAACGTGCCGTTCAAGATCATCGGCGTGCTCGCCGAGAAGGGTCAGACCGCCGGCGGCTCGGACCAGGACGACGTGGTCCTGGCGCCGTACACCACAGTGCAGACCCGCCTCGCCGGCCGCCAGTTCATCCCCCAGATCCTGGCCTCGACCGCCAACCCGACCGACATTCCCGCCGCCATGCAGGAGATCAAGGCGATCATGCGCGAGCAGCACCGCCTGGCGGACTGGGAGGACGACGACTTCACCTTGCGCAACCAGACCGACCTCGCCGCCGCGGCCGAGAGCACCACCGAGGTGATGACCATGCTGCTCGCCGCCATCGCCTCGATCTCGCTCCTTGTCGGCGGCATCGGCATCATGAACATCATGCTGGTGTCGGTCACTGAGCGTACCCGCGAGATCGGTATTCGCCTCGCGATCGGGGCGCATGGCGCCGACGTGATGACGCAGTTTCTCGTCGAGAGCACGGTGATGAGCCTGCTCGGCGGCGCCATCGGCATCGCCGTCGGGTTCGCCGGCGCCCGCCTCCTCGGCCACTTCACCGGGTGGAACACGGTAGTCTCGCCGCCGACCGTGCTCCTCGCCCTCGCCTTCTCCGCCGGCGTCGGAATCTTCTTCGGCTTCTATCCGGCCCGCAAGGCCGCCGGCCTCAACCCGATCGACGCACTTCGGTACGAGTGACGCCGCCGGGATGGCGGGAAGTCGACCCGAGCGTTGAAATACGGGCTCCGGGTTTCGTCGAACGCGCGCACCAGAAAGCACTGCTGCGCTCTCCGCCGTCAGTCACGAGCTGGCAGTACCTGGGCAGTTATCGGCAAGCGCGACCAGGTCGGCGGCGGTGTTGACATTGCGAAAGCAGGGCCGCAGCGCCTCGGGCGGGCTCACGAGGGCGACTCGCGGGTGGCCGGCGAGGGCGCAGGGAGCCGGTGTCGGGCTCGCCGCCAGCCGCTCCAGCAGGCTCGCTGCCGGCGGCTCGTAGAGGGCCAGCAGCGGCTCCGGCAGCCCGCCGGTAACGGTGGGCATGACCGCCCAGCGCCCGGGCGCGCGCTGCGACAGCAGCCAGCGCACCGCCTCCTCGCCGGCCAGCGGCAGGTCGCAAGCGAGCAGCACCCAGGCGTGCCCCGGCGCCCAGCGCCGCGCCGCCAGGATGCCGGCGAGCGGCCCCGCCACCCCGGGCGGGTCGGCC
>JAZDGE010000356.1:0-2086 GCA_043807175.1 Acidobacteriota bacterium | reverse complement strand
CGGATCGATACACAGGTGGGGCAGGTAGCCGGCGCCACCTCGCCCCTTGATGCGGATCTCGAAGTTGTCGACGTTCGCCATCATCGGCCCCTTGACGACGCCGACCGTCCCGGTCGCCATCGGCTGCCAGAAGTGCAGCCCAAAGATGGCGTCGACGCCCGCCAGCGCACCCTCCTCGATCATCCGTGGCGCACCGCCGGGCACGATCTCTTCCGCCGGCTGGAAGAGCAGAACTACGTTTCCTTTGAAACGCTCCCGGCGCGCCGCCAGCAGGCGAGCGACTGCCATCAGCACCGCCATGTGGCCATCGTGCCCGCAGCAGTGCGCCACGCCTGGATTCTCCGAGAGGTACTCCTTCGCGCCCACCTCGTGGATCGGCAGCGCGTCCATGTCGGCTCGCAGCGCCACCGTTGGCCCACCGGGCCGTCCTTCCACCACGGCGCGCAGCCCGGTGCCGGCAAGCCCCGCCACCGACAGGCCGAGCGACTCCAGAAAGCCGCGCACCACCGCCGAGGTCCTGAGCTCCTTGAAGCCCAGCTCCGGGTGGCGATGGAAGTCCCGCCGCCAGGCGATGAGCTCCGGCGTCAATTGCCCAATCTCTGCTCGCAGCCCCTCGATCATTCCAGCTCTCCCTCGACTGGCTGAGTCACCAGACTCACCGCCACGGTCACCAAAGTGTTGAGCACCAGCGCCACGAACCCCGCGTTCAAGCCGAGCACGGGGTCATGGCCAGACATGATCAACGCCGCCACCGTCGCCACCCCGACCAGCAGGCCGGCGGTCACGCCAGCGCGCGAGACCCGCCGCCAGAAGAGCCCGAGTGCGACCCCGGGAAAGAGCTGGCTTACACCGTCGTAGCCAAGGATCAGCAAATTGACGAGCTCGTTGGGAAAGAGCAGCGCCGAGGCAAGCGCCGCCGCCATGACGACCGGCACAAGAACGCGGATGAGGCTCATCACGGTCGCCTCGCTCGCGCGAGGCAACAGCAGTGGGACACACACGTTCTTGGCCAGGAGCGTGGCGGCGGCCAACACCAGGATCGCCGCCGGCACCATCGCCGTCACCGCGCCGGCCGCGCCGACGAATCCCAGAAACCACGGCGGGTAGGTTCGCTTGACGATCTCGAGCAGGGCAATGTCGCCGTTGGCAAGCCCGGGGATCACCAGCGCCGCGGTGAATCCAACCAGAAACACGAGCAGAATCGGGAGCTGATAGAACGGCATGATGATGGCGTTGCGCCTGATCACGGTGTCGCTTTTCGCCGAGAAGGTGGAGGCGAAAAGGTGCGGCCACATGTAGAAGCCGAGTCCGGAGAGCAGCGTTGTCGACATCACCCAGGCCACCCCGAGCGTGTCTGTCGCTCCCGGCAGCACCAGATGGTTCGGCATCCGCGCCGCCATCTCCCGCAGCACCCCGGCGAAACCGCCGAAGTAGATCGCTGGCACGCCAATCCCCACCACCGCCACGGCGGTAATCATCATCACGTCCTTGAGCACCGCCACCCAGGCCACCCCCTTCAGCCCGCTGGTGAAGACGAACGCGCAGCTCGTCACGAACGCGATCGCGATCGCCACCTGCGCGCCGATCGCCCCACCGCTCGCCACCTCGACGATCAGTCCCAGGCCGCGGAGCTGCAGTTGCAGATACGGCACGATGCTCACTCCCCCAACGACCGCGACCAGCACGCCAAGCGCCGGGCTGCGGTAGCGCAGGGCGAAGAAGTCGGGCTGCGTGTGCAGCAAGTGCCGCTTGCCCACCCGCCAGAGCGGCGGCAGAAGGAAGAACGACACCGTATACGCGAGCGTGCCGTAGATCGGGATGTAGAAGGCCGGCGCCCCACGCGCGTACGCCCACCCGCTCGCGCCGAGGAAGATGAAGGTGGTATAAACCTCTCCAGCCATCAACAGCCAAACCAGGAGGAGGCCAAACTGGCGCCCACCGACGGTCCAGCCTTCCAGGTTCATGGTCACGCGGCGCCCGGCGGCCATGCCCACCACCAGGGAAAGGAGAATCGTTGCGAGGATGATCAGCAGGGCGCTGCTCACCGGCGGTCCTCGCCTGCCCCGCCCTTGTCCCTCTGCTGGAG